>CBIGPF010000005.1:0-68951 GCA_966191535.1 uncultured Pseudomonas sp.
ACGCATGGCAGGATCAAAACCTGCTGCCTTACCGCTTGGCGACGCCCCTGTATCGTACAACCGATTACATTGCTTTCTTCTCAGTCCAGGCTTTGCAGCTTTCGGTGCAACATCGAGATGTTACGGCCCTGGGCAACAAAGCTCGGCAGAGTGGCCGGAAGTTGGCGGCGAACTTTATCAGCATCGCCATGGTTTGGGAAGCTCCCAAACACACAAGCTCCGGTGCCGGTCAATCTCGCTTGGGTAAATTTACCTAGCTGGATCAGTGCGTTACGTACATCTGGGTAACGCTTCTCGACGACCGGCTGGCAGTCGTTATGACCGTCCACCCCGAGAAGGCTGCGAACTTTAATGGGCGGAGTATCCCGTGTCAACTCGGGATCGGAGAAAACTTCTGCTGTGGAGACAAAGACTTGCGGCACCACGACGAGGAACCAGGGTTCGTCGAGCTCGACCGGCGTGAGCTGTTCACCGACGCCTTCGGCAAACGCCGCGCGGCCGCGAACGAACACCGGCACGTCGGCGCCGAGGCTCAGGCCCAGTTTGGCGAGGCGGTCTTCGTCCCAGTTCAGCTGCCACAAGTGGTTCAGCGCGAGCAGCGTAGTGGCGGCATCGGAACTGCCGCCGCCGATGCCGCCGCCCATGGGCAGGCGCTTGTCCAGCCAGATGTCGGCGCCCAGTGGGCAGCTCGACTGTTCCTGCAGGCGGCGCGCGGCCTTGACGATCAGGTTGCTGTCGTGGGGAACGCCGTCAATCTCGGTGTTCAGGCGGATGTCGCCGTCCTCGCGCAGGGCGAATTGAAGCTCGTCGCCGTGGTCGAGGAATTGGAAGAGGGTCTGCAGCTCGTGGTAGCCATCGGGACGACGGCCGGTGATATGCAGGAACAGGTTGAGCTTGGCCGGTGCCGGCAGGGTCAGGCGGTCCTGCATGTCACTGCTGGTCCGTTTTGTCCGGCTGACCGGTGCCCAGTTGGCGAGGCTGCCAGGATTTCACTACCAGGGTGACGTCCAGGTCCTGGCCGTGCAGCTTCAGGCGCTCGGGCAGCCAGTAGCCGTTCTGCTCGCTGTAGCGGGTGTACTCAACGTCCCAGCCATCCTGCTGCAGTTTGGCCAGTCGGCTGTCGCCGTCGAGGGTCAGGCGGCTCTTGCTGTCGGGCGCGGGCAGGCCGCGAATCCACCAGAGCAGGTGGGAAACCGGCAGGCGCCAGCCCATCTGCTGTTCCAGCAGCTCTTCGGGAGTGGCGGCTTCGTAGCGGCCCTGGCCGGCGACTTCCAGGGTCACCGCGCCTTCACGTCCGGTCAGGCGCGCGGCGCCACGGCCGAGCGGGCCGGACAGGCGGATGTCGTAGTAGTCCTGGCGTTGCAGCCAGAACAAGGTGCCGCTGCCGGAGTCCTTGGGCGCGCGGATGCCGACCTTGCCGTCGATCTGCCAGCCGTCGAGGGTGGCGATGCGAGCCTTGTGGGCGTTCCAGGCAGTGGCGTTGCCCTGGCCTTCCAGGGCTTCGTGGGTGCCGAAGCTGGAGCAGCCGGCAAGCAGGGCAAGCGCGGCGGCTCCGATCAGGTGACGTAAACGCATAAATCAGGGGGTTCCGGTGCCGGTCAGGCGCTGCATGGTATCGCGCAGGACGGCGCTGTCAGGCTGGCTTTGCAGGGCGGCGGCCCAGACCTTGCGGGCTTCGCTCTGCTTGCCCTGGGCCCAGAGCACTTCGCCCAGGTGCGCAGCCACTTCGTGGTCGGGGAAGCGCTCCAGCGCCTTGCGCAGGTAGGTTTCCGCTTCGCTGAGGTTGCCCAGGCGGTAATTCACCCAGCCCAGGCTGTCGAGGATCGCGGGGTCGTCCGGGTTCAGCGAGTGGGCCTTCTGGATCAGGTCGCGGGCTTCGCTGTAGCGGGTGGTGCGGTCGGCCAGGGTGTAGCCCAGCGCGTTGAGCGCCATGGCGTTGTCCGGCTCGCGCTGGATGATCAGCCGCAGGTCCTGTTCCATCTGTGCCAGATCGTTGCGTTTCTCGGCGAGCATGGAGCGGGTGTAGAGCAGGTTGAGGTCGTCCGGGAACTGCTTGAGGCCCTGCTGGATGACGGCCCAGGCGCGGTCCACCTGGTCGCGGTTGGACAGGCCCTCGGCCTCGATCAGGTACAGCTGGATGGCGTAGTCCGGCTGGCGGTCGCGGGTTTCGGCGAGACGGCGCGAGGCATCGTCATAGCGCTTCTGGTCCAGCAGGATCTCGGTCGAGCGCAGCTGGGCCGGGAGGAAGTCGTTGCCCGGGCCGACAAGGGCGTATTCCTTGAGCGCGGTTTCCGGATCCTTCTGCTCCTCGGCCAGGCGGCCCAGGTTGAAGTGGGCGGAGTCTACGTGGCTGTCGCGCTCGACCAGTTCCTGCAGGTAGACCTTGGCCTCGTCCCAGGCCTGGGCCTCGAGGCAGACCAGCGCGAGGGAGAAGCGCAGATCGTCGTCATCGGGGAACTGCTCGACCAGGGCGGAGAACTCGGCCTTGGCGTCTTCCAGGCGGTTCTGCTCCACCAGCAGGCGGGCGTAGGCGAGGTGGACGCGCTTGTCGTCCGGGTGTTCCTTGATCCCGGCCTTGAGCAGCGGCAGCGCTTCATCGCTGCGCTTCATGCTCTGCAGCAGGCGGGCGCGCAGCAACAAAGGAGCGACGTCGTGCTTGCTGGCGGAATTGTCTTCGAGCAGGTGCAGGGCTTCCTGCGGGCGGCCGTCCTGCTGCAGCAGCAGCGCCTTGCCGAACAGCAATTGGCCATTGTCCGGGTACTTCTTCAGCAGGCGGTCGAAGCTCTGCAGCAGGCCGGCGCGGGTATCCGGGTCGGTCTCGGCGGCGGACAGCGCGAGGAAGTCGAAGTGGGTGTCGCCCTGGCCGTTGAGGACTTTCTCCATGTACACCATGGATTCGTCGTACTGGCCGGTACGTGCCAGCTGGATGGCGGCGGCGCGCTGGGCGTCGAGGTTGTCCGGCGCAGCCTTGGCCCAGATCAGCGAGGTGTCCAGGGCTTCCTGGTCGGCGCCCAGGTATTCGGCGATGCGGAAGGCGCGTTCGGCGACGCCCGGGTCACGGGTTTCCTTGGCCTGCTCGACGTAGTTGGCGAGGGCGATATCGAAGCGGTTGCGCTGGCCGGCCAGCTCAGCCACCAGCAGCGAATACAAGGTGTCTTCGCTGAAGGATCCGTATCGTTGATCCTTCTGCGCAGCCGCGGCCTTGTCCTTCTCCGCGGAAGCACTGTCGGTGTTTTTCTGTGTAAGAGACTGGCAGCCGCCGAGCAGCAGCAGAGCAGTCAGCAGCGCAAGAGACTTGTTCATAGAGGAAGGACGAGGGCCTGACCTGCGAAATGGGACCATCATGACATAAGGAAAGTGCCAATCCCATGGGCAAGCGCCCGTTACGGGCCTGTATACGATTTGCAGTGTGCGATACGTCGCGGGTGGTTGTCCTTCACATGGCTAAGTAGGACAATTGCGGGCTTTCCGATCAGCTCAGCGATTCTGCATGGCCTTCATTGCCCTCGGCATCAACCACAAGACCGCGTCCGTGGCCGTCCGCGAGCGCGTGGCTTTTACTCCCGAGCAGATGGTCGAGGCCCTGCAGCTGCTGTGCAGGCTGACTTCCAGCCGCGAAGCCGCGATCCTCTCCACCTGCAACCGCAGCGAACTCTACCTGGAGATCGAGCATCCGGACGCCGGCGACGTGCTGGCCTGGCTGGCCGATTACCATAACCTGGGGATCGACGATCTTCGTGCCTGCGCCTACGTCCACCAGGACGAGGAAGCCGTGCGTCACATGATGCGCGTCGCCGCGGGCCTGGATTCCATGGTGTTGGGCGAGCCGCAAATCCTCGGGCAGATGAAGTCCGCGTACGCCGTCGCCCGCGAGGCGGGTACCGTCGGCCCGATGCTCGGTCGCCTGTTCCAGGCCACCTTCAGCACCGCCAAGACCGTGCGCACCGATACCGCCATCGGCGAGAACCCGGTGTCCGTGGCGTTTGCCGCGGTGAGCCTGGCCCGACAGATCTTCAGTGACCTGAGCCGCAGCCAGGCCCTGCTGATCGGCGCCGGCGAGACCATCACCCTGGTCGCCCGCCACCTGCACGAGCAGGGCGTGAATCGCATCGTGGTCGCCAACCGCACGCTGGAGCGCGCCAGCCTGCTGGCCGAGCAGTTCGGCGCCCGCGCCATCCTGTTGGCGGACATGCCGGACGAACTGGTCAACAGCGACATCGTCATCAGTTCCACCGCCAGCCAGTTGCCGATCCTCGGCAAGGGCGCGGTGGAGCGCGCGCTGAAACAGCGCCGGCACAAGCCGATGTTCATGGTCGACATCGCTGTCCCGCGTGATATCGAGCCGGAAGTCGGCGAGCTGGAAGACGTCTACCTGTATAGCGTCGACGACCTCCACGAAGTGGTTGCCGAGAACCTCAAGAGCCGCCAGGGCGCAGCCCAGGCCGCCGAGGAACTGGTGGGCGATGGCGTGCACGAATTCATGCTGCGCCTGCGCGAGCTGGCCGCGGTCGATGTGCTGCGTGCCTACCGCCAGCAGGCCGAGCGCCTGCGCGACGAGGAAACCCAGAAGGCCCAGCGCCTGCTTGCCAACGGCGCCGACCCGATGGAAGTCATCGCCCAGCTCAGCCGTGGCCTGACCAACAAATTGCTGCACGCTCCCAGCGTGCAGATGAAGAAACTCTCCGCCGAGGGCCGCATCGATGCGCTGGCCGTCGCGCAGGAACTGTTCGCCCTCGAGGAGGGCACTGACAAGCGATGAAAGCTTCCCTCCTGAAAAAGCTGGATATCCTCAGCGACCGCTATGAAGAGCTCACCGCTCTGCTGGGCGACGCCGAGGTGATCAGCGACCAGACCAAGTTCCGCGCCTATTCCCGTGAATACGCGGAAGTGGAGCCGGTGATCCTCGCCTTCCGCGAGTTCCGCAAGGTGCAGTCCGACCTCGAAGGCGCCCAGGCGCTGCTCAAGGACAGCGACCCGGACCTGCGCGCGATGGCCGAGGAGGAGGTGGCCGAGGCCAAGACCGCGCTGGTCGGCCTGGAGGATCGCCTGCAGCGCATGCTGCTGCCCAAGGACCCCAACGACAGCCGCAACGTCTTCCTGGAAATCCGCGCCGGCACTGGCGGCGACGAAGCCGCGATCTTCTCCGGCGATCTGTTCCGCATGTACTCGCGTTACGCCGAGAAGCAGGGCTGGCGCGTGGAAATCATGTCCGAGAACGAGGGCGAGCACGGCGGCTATAAGGAAGTCATCGCCCGCGTGGAAGGCGAGAGCGTCTACGCCAAGCTCAAGTTCGAATCCGGCGCCCACCGCGTGCAGCGCGTGCCGGCCACCGAATCCCAGGGCCGCATCCACACCTCGGCGTGCACCGTGGCGGTGCTGCCTGAGCCGGACGAACAGGCGGCCATCGAGATCAACCCGGCCGACCTGCGCGTGGACACCTACCGCTCCTCCGGCGCCGGCGGCCAGCACGTGAACAAGACCGATTCGGCTGTGCGCATCACGCACATCCCGTCGGGCATCGTGGTCGAGTGCCAGGAAGAGCGCTCGCAGCACAAGAACCGCGCCAAGGCCATGGCCTGGCTGGCGGCCAAGCTCAACGACCAGCAGCAGTCCGCCGCCCAGCAGGCGATCGCCAGCACGCGCAAGCTGCTGGTCGGTTCGGGCGATCGCTCCGAGCGCATCCGCACCTACAATTTCCCCCAGGGCCGGGTGACCGACCACCGCATCAATCTCACCCTGTATTCCCTGGGCGAGGTGATGGAAGGCGCGGTGGAGCAGGTCATCGAGCCGCTACTGCAAGAGTTCCAGGCCGACCAGCTGGCCGCACTGGGTGATTGATAGTGCGGGTGATCGAAAGAGCGGGCGACTGAGAGAGCGACAGACCATGGCAACCATCATGACCCTGCTCAACGAGGCACAACTGCCGGATTCGCCCAGCGCGCGTCTGGATGCCGAGCTTCTGCTCAGCGCCGCGTTGGGCAAACCGCGCAGCTTCCTGCGCACCTGGCCCGAGCGCGTGGTCAGCCGCGAGGCCCACGATCTCTACGACCGCTATCTGGCGCGCCGGGTGGCCGGCGAGCCGGTGGCCTACATCCTCGGCCGCCAGGGCTTCTGGAGCCTGGACCTGGAAGTCGCGCCGCACACGCTGATTCCGCGTCCGGACACCGAGCTGCTGGTGGAGACGGCGCTGGCGCTGCTGCCGGCCTCGCCGTCGCGCGTGCTCGACCTGGGCACCGGCACCGGCGCCATCGCCCTCGCCCTGGCGTGCGAACGCCTGAGCTGGCAGGTGCTGGGCGTCGACCGGATTCCCGAGGCCGTGGCCCTGGCCGAACGCAACCGCGAGCGCCTGCGCCTGGCCAACGTGGCCTTCCAGGCGAGCCACTGGTTCTCCGCGTTGGCCGATGAACGCTTCTCGCTGATCGTCAGCAACCCGCCTTACATTCCCAGCACCGATCCGCACCTCAGGCAGGGTGACGTGCGCTTCGAGCCGTCGAGCGCGCTGGTCTCCGGGCCGGACGGGCTGGACGACCTCCGCCTGATCATCGACCAGGCGCCGAACCACCTGGAGAACGGCGGCTGGCTGATGCTCGAACACGGCTTCGACCAGCCTGACGCTGTGCGCGACCTGCTGCTCACCCGTGGTTTCAGCGCGGTGGAAAGCCGTCGCGACCTGGGCGGCCACGAGCGCATCAGCCTGGGACGCTGGACATGCTGACCGATAACGAGCTGCTGCGTTACAGCCGGCAGATCCTTCTGCCGCAGATCGACGTGGACGGCCAACTGCGCCTGAAGGACAGCCGCGTGCTGATCGTCGGCCTCGGTGGCCTCGGTGCCCCGGTGGCGCTTTACCTGGCCGCGGCCGGCGTCGGCGAGCTGCACCTGGCGGACTTCGACACGGTCGACCTGACCAACCTGCAGCGGCAGATCATCCACGGCACCGACAGCGTCGGCGTGGGCAAGGTGGATTCCGCCATCGCCCGCCTGACCGCGCTGAATCCGGACGTGAAGCTGGTCGCTCATCGCCAGGCGCTGGACGCCGACTCCCTCGATGCCGCCGTGGCGGGTGTCGATCTGGTGCTCGACTGCTGCGACAACTTCGGCACCCGCGAGGCAGTGAACGCAGCCTGCGTCGCCGCGAAGAAGCCGCTGGTGAGTGGCGCTGCCATACGCCTGGAAGGGCAGCTCTCGGTGTTCGACCCGCGCCGCGAGGAGAGCCCCTGCTACCACTGCCTGTATGGCCACGGTAGCGAAGCCGAACTGACCTGCAGCGAAGCTGGCGTAGTCGGCCCGCTGGTGGGGCTGGTGGGCAGCCTGCAGGCGCTGGAGGCGCTGAAGCTGCTGGCCGGTTTCGGGGAGCCGCTGGTGGGACGCCTGCTGTTGATCGATGCCCTCGGCACACGCTTCCGTGAGTTGCGGGTCAAGCGCGATCCGCAGTGTGCCGTGTGCGGAGCCGCGCATGGCTGATGCCGCGCCGATCGGCGTATTCGACTCCGGCGTGGGCGGGCTCAGCGTCCTCCACGAAATCCGGGCGCGGCTTCCCCAAGAATCCCTGATCTACCTCGCCGACTGCGGCCACGTGCCCTACGGCGAGAAGACTCCTGAGTACATCCGCGCGCGTTGCCGTGCCATCGCCGACTTCCTCCTGTCCCGTGGCGCCAAGGCGCTGGTGCTGGCCTGCAACACGGCCACTGCCGCTGCCGCCGCGGACCTGCGCGAACTTTATCCACAGCTGCCCATCGTGGCCATGGAGCCGGCGGTGAAGCCTGCCGCCGAGGCAACCCGCAGCGGTGTGGTGGGCGTGCTCGCCACCACCGGAACGTTGAAAAGCGCTCGGTTCGCCGCGTTGCTGGATCGCTTCGCCAGCGACGTCCGGGTCGTCACCCAGCCTTGTCCGGGGCTGGTGGAGCGCATCGAACTGGGTGACCTGAGTGGCCCGCAGACCCGCGAATTGCTGCAAGGCTACGTGGCGCCACTCCTGGCGGAGGGATGCGACACGCTGATCCTCGGCTGCACCCATTACCCGTTCCTTCGCCCGTTGCTACGCGAACTGGTGCCGGCGGACGTCTCGCTGGTCGATACCGGCGCCGCGGTGGCCCGTCAGCTCGAGCGCCTGTTGCAGGCGCGGGAAATGCTGGCCGAGGGTGCTGCGAAAAAAACTGAGCTATGGACCAGCGGTGCAGTCGAAGGACTCGAGCGTGTTTTGCCGGTGCTGTGGGGCTCCCAGGAACCGGTCAATTACTTCCCGGGCTGATCGAAAAAATAGCTAGCTATGCACTTTGGTCTGTCAGCAAATGCTGACAAATGGCCTTATAATTGCCGGCTATTCGCGGGGATTTTTCATTCAGCTTTCTAATAAAGGATGTTTCGATGAAGAAACTACTCTCGCTTGCCGCCGTGGCAGCTTTGACTCTGGGGCATCTGGTCTCCGCACAGGCCGCTGGCCTGACCGGCGCCGTCGGCGTAACCGGGCAGAACACCATGACCTACCGCCTGGGCCTGGGATTCGACTGGGACAAGAGCTGGTGGGAAAGCTCCACCGGGCGCCTGACCGGCTACTGGGACGCCGGCTATACCTACTGGGAAGGTGGTGACGAGGCCAGCGGCCGACACTCGCTGTCCTTCAGCCCGGTCTTCGTCTACGAGTTCTCCGGCGCGCAGGTCAAACCCTTCATCGAAGCCGGTATCGGCGTAGCCATGTTCAGCGGCTCCCACGTTGGCGACCAGAACCTGGGCGGCGCCTTCAACTTCGAAGATCGCCTGGGCGTCGGCCTGCGTTTCGGCGAGGGCCAGGCCCTGGGAGTGCGTGCCATGCACTACTCCAACGCCGGCATCAGCCAGCCGAACGACGGCATCGAATCCTACAGCCTCTATTACACGCATCCGCTGTAACAGGGCGCTGACAAAGAAAGCCGGGCCTGAGCCCGGCTTTTTTTGTGCGCGACATAACTGGCTGTCGGGCTCCCGCACCTTCGGGTAGCGCAGGTGTCCCCTTGCAGGAGCGCGCCATGCCCGCGATCGCGCGCATGGCGCACTCCTGCAGGTCGGGACTGTCTTCAGCGTGTGGCGGCGAGGTTCTTGAACGCTTCCAGCGCCCGTTCCCGCGTGGCCGACAGATCGCACATCGGCTGTGGATAACGTTCTGCGCCGAACAGCCCGAGCTTCGACGGATCGTGCATTGCCCGGCCCTGCAGCCCGGCCAGCTCCGGGACCCAGCGGCGGATGAAGCGGCCGTCCGGGTCGAAGCGCTCTGACTGAGAGATCGGGTTGAAAATGCGGAAGTAGGGCGCCGCGTCGGTGCCGGTCGAGGCGCTCCATTGCCAGCCGCCGTTGTTCGCCGCCAGGTCGCCGTCGATCAGATGGCGCATGAACCAACGTTCGCCTTCGCGCCAGTCGATCAGCAGGTTCTTGGTGAGGAACATCGCCACCACCATGCGTAGTCGATTGTGCATCCAGCCGGTGGCGAGCAACTGGCGCATGGCGGCGTCGATGATGGGGAAGCCGGTGCGGCCCTGCTGCCAGTCCTCCAGGTCCTTCTGGTCGTAGCGCCACTTCAGTTTCTCGGTGTCCTCGCGGAAGGCGCGGTGCCGGCTCACGCGGGGGAAGCCAACGAGGATGTGCTTGTAGAACTCGCGCCAGAGCAGCTCGTTGATCCAGCTGACCGCGCCGCTGTTGCCGGTCTCGAACTCGCCGTGATTGTTCGCCAGCGCCGCATGCAGGCATTGCCGGGGGGAAAGCACGCCCGCGGCCAGGTAAGGCGAGAGGCGGCTGGTGCCGTCGCGGGCGGGGAGGTCGCGGGTGTCCTGGTAGGTCTTGAGGATTTCGTCGGTGAACAACTCCACGCGCTCGTGGGCGGCGTCCTCACCCGCGGGCCATTCCTCGCTCAGCTCGGTCGGCGACGGTTCGAAGCCCTTCACCTGTCCGGGCACCTCGTCGCTGGCGATATCCAGCGCCTGCTGCGCGCGGGGCGCCGGCACGAGGCTGGGCACGCCGAGGTTAAGGCGTTCGTAGCAGACCTTGCGGAACTGGCTGTAGACCTGGAAGTACGTGCCGCCCTTGGTGAGGATGGTGCCCGGGGTGAAGAACAGCTGGTCGAGGTGGCTGCGCAGGCGGATACCGTCGTGCTCCAGCGCCTGCTCGACGGCAGCGTCGCGGGAGGTTTCGTTGACGCCGTATTCCTCGTTGACGTGGACGGTCTCGATGCCCAGCTCGCGGCACAGAGCGGCGATGGTGCGCGGGGCTTCATCCCACGTGTCCGCGCTGCGGATCAGCAGCGGGATGCGCAGCTTGTCGAGGCTGGCGCGCAGTTCGCGCAGGTTGCGCAGCCAGAAGTCGACCTTGCACGGCGCGTCATCGTGGCGCTGCCACTGGCCGGGGCTGAGCAGGTAGAGGGCGATCACCGGGCCGCGTTCGGCGGCAGCGTGCAGGGCGCTGTTGTCGCGCAGGCGCAGGTCGGTGCGTAGCCATACAAGTTGGCGCTTCATGGGGCCTCCCTGTTGAGCAGGTGCAGTTCACGCAGCAGTTCGAACGCGGTGACCGGGTCGCTAGCCAGGTGCAGCGGTGGCTCGGCGATGGCCAGTTCCTGCAACGAATCGGGATGGATGGCGGTGGCGGGCCCTGCCAGCAGGCGCGGACAGTCGACGCCGGCCAGCAGCCGGGGCAGTTGCAGCAGGTTCAGCGTGCGGCTGGAGTAGAGCAACACGGCGCGCGGTTGCAGGCGTTCCACTGCCAGCGCCAACTCTCCCGGCGGCAAGGGCCAGTCGAAGATTTCCAGCGGGCAGCCGGCGCTGCTGGCCAGCCAGGCGGTGAGCCATAGCCCCGGCTCCAGCGGCAGGCCGGACTGGTTCACCAGCAGCAGCGGTGCACCGCGTTGCTGGCGGTTGTGGTGGTAGAGGCGGGTGCCGAACTTGGTGCGCAGCCAGGTATGGAAGAACACCCGCTCCAGCTGCGCACCGAACTGGCCCTGCCAGCGCCGTTCCAGCTCGTCCAGCAGGGGCAGCATCAGCTGTTCGCAGAGCGTTTGTGCGGGGTAGATCGCCAGCGCGCCGTTGAACAGTTCGTCCAGCTGGCGCTCGTTGATCCGGCCGATGGCGGCGATGCACTGCTGGCGCAGGTCATCCCAGGGCGAGGCGGTGGTTTCTGCTGGCACAGGGGCATCTTCGTCGAGTAGCGCGCGGATCTTGCTCACCGCCACGCCACGGCCGAGCCAGGTGAGGATCGCCTGGATGCGCGCGATCTGCGCGTCGGAGTAGAGGCGGTGGCCCTTGGGGGTGCGCTGCGGGACGACCAGGCCATAGCGGCGCTCCCAGGCGCGCAGGGTGACCGGATTGACGCCGGTACGCCGGGAAACTTCGCGGATCGGCAGCCAGCCGTCGGCCAGGGCCTGACGGTAATCGTCGTCCGAGTCTCGGTGGGGGTGGTCGGGATTCATGGGCATCCTTTCGGTACGTCAGATGGCATTGCGCAGGCTCAGGTCTTCAGGGTGCGGTTGCAGGTAGGCCTGGGCATCGATGTAGGGGTGCGGGTGCAGGCGGAAGTGATGCTTGAGCAGTGTCAGCGGCACCACCAGCGGGATCACGCCTTCGCGATACTGGTCGATCAGCCGTTGCATCTCGGCCTTCTCGGTCGATGGCAGGTCGTGCTTGAGATAACCCGCCAGGTGCTGCAGCACATTGCTATGGGTGCCACGGGTGGCGCAGGTACCCAGCGCCTGCATGAAGTCGCGGAAGTAGCCCGGGGCGAACTCTTCCAGCGCTTGTTCGCCGATCTTCGCCAGGCGTTGGCCGAGGGCGCTGTACTGCCGCGGGTTGTGTGCCATCAACTGGTACTTGTAGCGCGAGTGGAAACCGATCACCGCGTGACGTGTCAGGCCTTCCTCGCACAGTCGCTGCCAGGCGGCGTAGGCGAACACGCGGGTGAGGAAGTTCTCGCGGATCACCGGATCGTTGAGCCGGCCTTCCTCTTCCGCCGGCAGTGCCGGGCGCGCGGCGCAAAATGTCTCCGCGTAGAGCCCGCGCACGCCTGGCGGACGCAACTGGCCGTCGAAGCGATACAGCTTGACCCGCTGCAAGCCGCAGGAGGGCGATTGCTGCATGAAGATGTAGCCACAGATGTCCTGCAACTGCCCCGCCTGCTTGCGGCCGAAGTCACGCAAGGCATCGCTGACGTCGCGGGCGCCTTCGCGCTGGATCAGTGCCCGTGGGTCTTCCCGGTCACCCACCAGGCGCAGGGTGGGGCGCGGCACGCCGAGGCCGATGGCGACTTCCGGGCACACCGGGACGAAGTCGAAATGGCGGCTGAGCACGTCCAGGCACAGGCGCGAGGCCTTGTGCCCGCCGTTGTAGCGCACCGGCTCGCCGAGCAGACAGGCGCTGATGGCGAGCTTGGGGCGGGGAGAGGTGTCGGGCATGACGGCCACCGATTTCTTGTACAAGGTTTATTGGTTTGTACAACTATCGGTAAGGATAGGCGCAGGGTTGTACAAGTGCAAAGGCTTGTACAGGGCTGCGGCTCGAGACGAAGGACGACCGCGACCCTCTCCCGTGGGAAGAGGGTGAGCGATTCAGGCGTGGATCAGAGGTGTTCGAGCAGGCGGCGTGCGGCTTCCAGACCGCTCAGCCAGGCGCCTTCGACGCGGCCGGAAAGGCACCAGTCGCCGCAGGCGTAGATGCCCAGGTCCGCGTCGGCGAGGGCGCCGAACTGGTGGGCCTCCATCGGTCGGGCGTAAAGCCAGCGGTGAGCCAGGGCGAAGTCGGGGGCGTGGACGGCGCAACCGATCAGCTCGGCGAAGGCGCCGCGCAGGTGCTCGATCACGCTTTCCTTGGGCAGGTCGATGTGCTGCTTGCTCCAGCCGCTGGCGGCATGCAGCACCCAGGTGTCCAACTGCTCGTCGCGGCCGGGCTTGGAGTGGTTGCTGGCCAGCCAGGACAGCGGGCCTTCATGCACGAAGCAGCCCTGTACCGGCGTATCCAGCGGTTCGCGGAATGCCAGGGCGACAGCCCAGGTCGGCTCCATGGGAATGCTCGCGGCGGCGGCCGCCAGTTTCGGCGCGCTGGCCAGCAGCGCAGCAGCCTGGGGCGCGGGCGTGGCGACCAGCACGCGACTGAAGGGGCCGTGGGTCTGGCCCTCTGAGTCCTGCAGGTGCCAGTGCTCTTCGCCGCGGTACACCTCGGTGATGCGGCAGGTGAAGGTGACGACCTGGTCCTGCAGCAGCGCGCGGGTGATGGCGCTCATGCGCGGGGTGCCGACCCAGCGCGGCTGCTCGTCGGGCGAGGGGCTCAGTTCACCATCACGGTACTGGTAGAGGGCCGGGTCCCATTCGGCGACCCAACCGTGCTCGCGCCACTTCTGCACGGCGTCGAGAAAGCGTCGGTCGCGGGCGGTGAAGTACTGCGCACCGAGGTCCAGGGCGCCAGCTTCGCTGCGTTTGCTGGCCATCCGGCCGCCGCTGCCGTGGCCCTTGTCGAATAGCTGGACGTCCTGTCCGGCGCCCTGCAGGGCGTGGGCGGCCGAGAGTCCGGCGATACCGGTGCCAATGATGGCAATGGGGGCGCTCATGACATGCCTCGTAGTCTGTGTCTTTCAGCGTAACGAGCGAGATGCTCTTGTACAAACGAAACTATCTGTACAATTGGATTTCAGCTGTCCGCGCTCGTCAACGATAGGAGTCCGATCATCGGAACCTTCGGCGCCGCATCGGTTCATTCAGGAATGAGCCCGGCGTTGGTCCCGGCACTTACAGCGTAGACCTCGCCCTAGAGGGAGTGTCAATGCAATCGCCTCCCTCTCGTCCAGACTGATGGAAGGTGGAACAACCCAACAAGGAGTTCGCCATGCATATTCTCGTGACCGGCGGCACCGGCCTGATCGGCCGCCGCCTCTGCCGCCAGTGGAGCGCCGAAGGGCATCAGCTCACCGTGCTGAGCCGCCAGCCGCAGCGCGTCGCGTCGCTGTGCGGCGAGACGGTGCGTGGCATCGCCGACTTCGAGGCCTATGGCGATGGACCGCTGGACGCGGTGGTCAACCTGGCTGGCGAGCCCATCGCCGACAAGCCCTGGAGCGCCCGGCGCAAGGCCCTGTTGTGGGACAGTCGGGTACGCCTGACCGAGCGCCTGGTGACCTGGCTGGAGGGGCGTAGCCAGCGCCCGGCGGTGCTGATCAACGGCTCGGCGGTGGGCTGGTATGGCAACGCCGGCGAGCGTCCGCTGGAAGAGAACAGCGCCGCGGCCGGCGAGGACTTCGCCAGCGAGCTGTGCCTGGCCTGGGAGCAGATTGCCCGCGAGGCCGAGGCCATGGGCATCCGCGTGGTCCTGGTGCGTACCGGGCTGGTGCTGGCGCCCGAGGGCGGTTTCCTCAAACGCATGTTGCCGCCGTTCCGCATGGGGGCCGGTGGGCGGCTGGGGGACGGTCGGCAATGGATGTCCTGGGTCCATATCGAAGATCAGATCGCCCTGATCGATTTTCTTTTGCGCAAGGAGGACGCAGCCGGTCCCTATAATGCGTGCGCGCCGCAGCCGGTGCGCAACCGCGACTTCACTCAGGAACTGGGCCAGGCGCTGCACCGGCCGACGCTGATGCCCATGCCGGGTTTCGCCCTGCGTCTGTTGCTGGGCGAGATGTCGATCCTGCTGCTGGGCGGCCAGCGCATCGTGCCGCGCCGGCTGCTGGACGCCGGCTTCGAGTTCCGCTTCCCCGAACTCAAGGACGCGCTGGCCGACGTGCTGCAGGATAGCCACTGAGCCCCTGCGACATCGGCGACAGCCTGGAAACAGGCTCGGGCTGACCTTGATGGCGCGGGCTGCGTGTAAACTGCGCAGCCCGCACGACGACCTCCTACCGTACCGGTTTAAGGACACTGCATGACCCAAAACGCCCTCCTGCTGGTCAACCTGGGATCACCGGCCTCCACCCAGGTCGAGGACGTGCGCCGCTACCTCGATCAGTTCCTCATGGACCCTTACGTCATCGACCTGCCCTGGCCGATCCGCCGGTTGCTGGTGTCGCTGGTGCTGCGCAAGCGTCCGGAAGAGTCCGCCCATGCCTATGCATCGATCTGGTGGGACGAGGGTTCGCCGCTGGTCGTCCTGAGTCGTCGCCTGCAGGAGGCTGTCCGGCCGTTCTGGCCGCATGGCCCGGTGGAGTTGGGGATGCGCTATGGCGAGCCGTCCATCGAGAAGGCGCTGCTGCGCCTGAGCCAGCAGGGCATTACCCAGGTGACCTTCGCGCCGCTGTACCCGCAGTTCGCCGACAGCACTACCACCACCGCCATCGAGGAAGCCCGCCGGGTGATGCGCGAGCATGACCTCGCGCTGGAACTGAAGGTGCTGCCGCCGTTCTACGCCGAGCCCGAGTACCGCCAGGCGCTGGTGGACAGCGTGAAGCCCTATCTGGAACAACCCTACGATCACCTGCTGCTGAGCTTCCACGGCCTGCCCGAGTCGCACATCCGCAAGCTGGTGAAGGACAAGAGCCACGACCTCACCGCCAGTTCCAGCCGCGGCGTGCACGAGGACGTCATGGCCGTCTGCTACCGCAGCCAGTGCCTGCGCACGGCGGAGGATTTTGCCGCTGGCGCCGGTCTCGACGATGGGCGCTGGTCGGTGTCCTTCCAGTCCCGCCTGGGCCGCAACAAGTGGATCGAGCCCTACACCGAGGCGCAGCTGGACAAGCTCGGCAGGCAGGGCGTGAAGCGCCTGCTGGTGATGTGCCCGGCCTTCGTCGCCGATTGCATCGAGACGCTGGAGGAGATCGGCCAGCGCGGCAACGAGCAGTTCCGCGCGGCGGGTGGCGAGGAATTGGTGCTGGTGCCTTGCCTGAACGACCAGGCGCTGTGGGCGCGTGCGCTGGCGAAGCTGTGCGAGCGGACGCCTGCGGCGATCTGAACCTGTCGTGTAGGGCGAATAACGCCTCAAGCGTTATCCGCCGTGGCGGATAAAGCGTTCCGCTTTATGCGCTCTACAGGGAAACCTGCTCCTACAGGGGGCCCGGCGAAACCCACGGGCCAGCCTCTGACCACCCATTCATCAGCCAACGGCCGACGCGCGCATTCAGAGATTTGATAGTGCGCGCGCGACGCGTTCGCAATGCCTACTCTGCGGACTCTCCCCTTCGCCTTCGCCGCGATTGGCGGCGTTTCAGGAGCCCGGCATGAACAACAACAATAACGGCTACCCCTCCAGTGCCGTGGCCTGGTCCACGGTTGCGATCCTCATGGTCGCCTACGTGCTTTCCTTCATCGACCGACAGATTCTCAACCTGCTGGTCGGCCCCATCCGCCGCGATCTGGAGATCAGCGACACGCAGATGAGCCTGCTGATGGGCCTGTCCTTCGCGCTGTTCTACACCCTGTGTGGCATCCCCCTCGGGCGCATGGCCGACAGCCGAAGCCGCCGCGGGCTGATCACCGTCGGCGTACTGATCTGGAGCGCCATGACCGCCGCGTGCGGGCTGGCCAAGCAGTACTGGCACTTCCTGATGTTCCGCGTGGGTGTCGGCGTGGGCGAGGCGGCGTTGTCGCCGGCGGCCTATTCGCTGATCGCCGACAGCTTCCCGGCCCAGCGTCGCGCCACCGCCATCAGCGTGTACTCGATGGGCATCTACCTCGGCTCGGGGCTGGCCTTCCTGCTCGGCGGGCTGGTGATCAAGTTCGCGTCGGCCCAGGGCGATGTGCACCTGCCGGTCCTCGGCGAAGTGCGCCCCTGGCAGCTGATCTTCCTGATCCTCGGCGCGGCGGGTGTGCTCTTCACCCTGCTGATGCTCGCGGTGAAGGAGCCGACCCGCCGTGGCGTCGGCGCCGGCGTGGTGGTGCCGATGAGCGAGGTGGGCGCCTACCTGCGCGCCAACCGCAAGACCGTGCTGTGCCACAACTTCGGCTTTGCCTGCATCTCCTTCGCCAGCTACGGCAGCGGCGCCTGGGTGCCGACCTTCTTCGTCCGCACCTACGGCTGGGACGCCGGCCACGTGGGCGTGGTCTACGGCAGCATCGTCGCCGTGTTCGGCTGCCTGGGCATCGTCTGCGGTGGCCGCCTGGCCGACTACTGGGCCAAGCGCGGGCGCACCGATGCGAACATGCGCGTGGGCCTGCTGGCGGCCTGCCTGGCCATCCCGCTGAGCCTGGTCTATCCGCTGCTGGACAGCGGCAACGCGGCGGCGGCCATGATGGCGCCCATCGTGTTCTTCCTCAGCATGCCTTTCGGTGTCGCCCCGGCGGCGATCCAGGAAATCATGCCCAACTCCATGCGCGGCCAGGCCTCGGCCATCTACCTGTTCGTGGTCACGCTGCTGGGCCTGGGCATCGGCCCGACCGCCATCGCCCTGGTGACCGACTACGTGTTCGCCGACGACATGGCGCTGCGCTACTCGCTGCTGATCGTCAGCGTCGTGGCGCTGGTCGCTGGCGCGCTGCTGCTGGCCAATGGTCTCAAGCCCTACCGCGCGAGCCTGGAGCACCTGAAGAGCTGGAGCCTGAAAAGCGAAAGTGAGAGCGGTGCGATGCAACGCCAGCCGGCCTGACATCACGTTCGCAATATCGAGCCCCCGCGCAGCGATGCGCGGGGGCTTTTCTTTGCGCGTGGCACAATGCGGCAGGACACGCATGCGAAGGGAGGTTTCCAGCATGGATGCAAAGGACATTGGCCGGTGGCTGGCAGCCGTGGGTCTGCTGGCGCTGAGCGCGACGGCCGCGGCGGAAGACTCCTGGGTGGCGTTCACCCAGAACGACCTCATCGGCTTCAGGGACGCACAGGGCAGGGTGCAGATCCCGCCGACGCTCAGCCCCCTGTTCACCATGGCCCGGCGCTTCGACCACATCATCGCCACCGGCGAGGAAGCCGCCGACGGCTACCGCAGCTATTACCTGCTGCGTGATGGCCGCCAGGTGGCGCCGGATTCGCTGTACGTCTTCGACAACGCACCGATCTGCGAGAGCGAAAACAGCATCCGCTTCCGCGACCGCCAGCGTGACCAGGTCGGCTTCCTCGACGGCAATGGCCAGGTGCTGATCCCGGCCGAGCTGAGCGACGCGACGGCCATGCGCAACGGCATGGTCGTGGCGCTGAAGGGCGCTACCCGCCGCTGTATCGATCCGGGGGTGAGCCTGGAGCAGTGCGAGCACAAGGGCTGGAGCGGTGGCAAGGACGTGCTGCTCGACCGCAACGGCAGGACGCTGGTGGAGAACGTCGACAGCACCCGTGCCGGATCGCTGGACTGGTTCACGCGACAGGTGAGCGAGCAGCCGTCCAGCGATCCGCGCCGGGTTTCCTTCAAGGGCGTTGATGGTCGTTATCTCAGCTTCGTCGACATCGAGAAGGACTTCGCCATCTGGTTCAGGGACGAGTTCCTGCCGCACCTCGATGAGGCGTCGCTGAAGGCCCACAGCTATCCACAGATCTGGAGCGGGCTGGGGGGCGAGCCACTGGATGACTGGCAGGTGGCTGCAGCGGACGACGTACTGCGTCGAGAGGGCGCGACACTGCGCAAGCGGCTGGAAGCCCTTCGCGCCTCTGCGGGCTATGGCGTACATCAGGGCGACATGGGCTGGCCCTTCGAGCCCGAGCGCGACCCGCAGTATTTCGACAACTGCGGTGAGTTCGCCCAGTGGAAGACACCCAGGATGTCGGCCATGGAGCACTGGCAACTGGGATCGTTCGAGCCGGACAAGCACGCCAGCTTCGATTTCATTCGCACGGCGGACGGGTATCGGCTGGTGGCGTTTTCTATCCCCGAGCCGTGACGGCTACCTGCAGGAGCGGGCCATACCCGCGACTGCATCGGGCGCGTGTCCATCCGGTGAGCCCTGTGCCGATCTGGCGCCGGCCCTGCCGGCGGATCGCGGGCAGGGCCCGCACCTGCAATGGAGCCCGATCTGTCCGCGAGTGACTCAGCGCCGCTCCGGTCGACCGGGAGACTTGTCGCGCCTCAGCGCCAGCAATCACTCACGCTGCCGGTCCCGCTACTGCCCTTCACACCCTGGGCCGTCAGGGTGAGGTGGGTACACTTGCTGTCGGTGAAGGTCGGGTTGGCCGTCAGCGTGTAGCCGCCGTCACTGCTGCCTCCGCCGACTGTCAGGGTGTAGAGGCCGGTGGACGAGGTCACGGTGCTGCCGCTGGTGCCGGTCAGGTTCAGTTTTGCTACCGACGCCTGGTCGGTGATGTAGCCAGACGCCGAATTGAGCGCGTACCAGCGCTCCTCCTGCGAGGCCGCCTGGTTGAGCAGGGCCTGGCCTTCGGCACGTTTGCCGCGCAGTACGTACTCCTGGTAGCTGGGGTAGGCGATGGTGGCGAGGATCGCCACGATCACCGTCACGATCATGACTTCCAGCAGGGTGAAGCCTTCTTGTCGGTACTGCCTGTTCATTCCTGTTCCTTGATGTTCAGCCAGTTCTGCCGTCCGGAACTGGAACCACTGGTTGCCACGCTCACGCAGCCATCGCTACCGCAGGCGTTGATGTTGCTGCTGCTGGCGCTGGTGCTGCCGACGGTGAAACCGCCCTTGAGGCCGGACATCTGTACCGCGGAGACGACACCGCCGTTGTAGAGGTCGTTGTCGTCGACGACGCCGTCGTTGTTCAGGTCCAGCGTGGCGAACTCGGTCGCCCCGCCGCTGTAGGGATCGAGCGCCATCAGCCAGGTGGTGACGCCGTCGGCGCAGGGGTCCTCGTTGGGCGTCAGGGTGCTGGCGAGCAGCACACCGGAGGTGGCGTAGGGGTTGTTGACGACCATTTCGCCGGTGGCTGGCAGGTCCAGGTACCAGCCGTACGTCGACACGTTGCCGCTGCTGTCGTACCAGGTCACGGCGTTGTCGCTGACGGTGCGGACCGTCTGGGTCACCGCCGTGCCGCTGTTGTCGAAGGATGTGGTGACGTCGCTTTGCGTAATGGTCTGCTGCTGCAGCTTGCTGCGGCTGAGCGTCGGTGTGGTGGTGGCCGCCTCGCCGGCAGTCTGCCGGTCCCAGATACCGTAGAGCCCCATGACCTGCGTAGTGTTGGGATCGGCATCGTCGGACTCGATGTACTTGCCGGTGCCGAAGATCACCAGGTAGCCGGTGCCGGAGCTGTGCTTGACCAGGTACGGCGCGCTGGTAATCGGCTGTGCCTGGCCGGCGGTGGTGGTCGCGCTGTACAGCGGCGAGCCACCGAAACCGACGCGGAAGCTGCTGGCGGTGGTGCTGGAGGTAAGGCTGCCGGAGCTGGTCAGATCGAAGCGCCAGAGGTTGCCGTGCAGATCGCCGGCGTAGACGTAGTCGGTGATCAGGTCGCCATTGATGTCGGCGGCGCGCGGAGTGGCCAGGCCATTGGCGGTGGTCTTGCCGTCGCTGGCGGTGAGGGCCTTGATCAGGCTGCCGTCCTTGACGTCCATCAGGTAGAGCACGGCCTTGTCGTTGGCGCCGTTGTAGCCGTTGCCCAGGATCACCGCCCAGGTGCCGTTGTGCAGCAGGCTGATGGTCGGCCGCGAGTAGGTGAAGCCCAGTTCGCTGTAGTCGCTGTCGCTGTAGCTCTTCTCCCAGAGCAGCTTGATGTTGGCCGGGTCGGTGATGTCCAGGGCGAACAGCGCGCGGCCGCCGCCACGCAGGGTGCCGACCAAGACGGTGTGCCAGGCATTGTCGTAGTAGACGTCGGCAGTGACCGGCGAGCCGTCCACGTAGTACTGGTGGGTGGCGCTGGTGTAGTCGCTGTCGGTCAGCTTGTAGAGGTTGCTGATCACCGCGCTGGGCACGTAGGCGAAGACCTCCTTACCGTCCGCATCGAAGGCATGCAGCATGCCGTCGTTGGCGCCGACATAGAGCCGCGTGGGGCGTGCGCTCCAGGTGCTCTTGAAGCTGGTGTAGGAGGTATCGGTGCTGCTGATGGTGGCGTTCATCAGCGAGGCCAGGCGGCTGGGCGGGCCTACCAGCACGGGCGAGGAATCGATGATGTCGCCCAGTACAGTGCTGCGGGTGCGGAACAGGGTGCCTTCGTTGCTGCGGTCGCCACGCAGGTAGGCCACGCGCTTCTCGCCATTGCTGTCGGTGACGCTGGCGAGGGTCTTGTTGAGGGTGGTCTGCTGGGCGCTGCCGAGGTTGCTCCAGGTGAAGTCCTTGAGTGTGCCGGCGGTGCTGCCGGCCATCTTCACGGTGCGCGTGGACCAGGCGCTGTTGCCGCTGCCGTAGGTGCTGTCCATCACGTCCTGGGCGCTCCACACAGAAGTCTGGCTGCCGTTGGCGGTGTTCTGCAGGTACTTGATCAGGTCGCCGCTCCAGTCGGTGCTGGCGAACTTCGGGGTGTAGCTGTACAGCTCGCTGTCGGCGGTGCTGCTGTCGGAATTGAGCAGCGGTGAGCTGACCAGTGCCGGCGCGGCGCCGGAGTCTTCGCGCTGGGAGATGCGGTTGACCACGTTCTGCAGGGCCGAGACCAAGTCGTCGGGCGAGTCGACGCTGAAGAATTCGCCGCGGGAGTTGATTGCGGCGTGCCACAGGTCGTAGACGTTGTTGGCGCTGCCCGAGGAGGCCGCCGGCCAGCTCAGGGTGCCGGCGGCCAGTTTGCTGTAGTCGCCGGAGTAGGTGTCGCCGCCCCAGGCCGGATTGGTCAGGCTGGTGGTCAGGCCCAGGCCGACGAAGTAGCTGACCATGTGCTGCCAGGTCGCCGGGTCGTTCTTCGGGTTCCAGTACTGGGTGGTGGCGTTGCTGTTGCTCTCGGCGATGTAGGTGCTGACGTTGTTGGCGATGTTCGGCTGGGCATCGGTAGCCCAGTACTTGAACGCCAGGTCGGCGAGGGTGTTGGAGGCGCTGTCCTTGTACGGGGCGCGTGCACTGTAGGTCTGGCCGTCGGGCAGGGTGCGGCCGGTGCTGTCCCAGTCGCCGTGGCTGCCGGCGGTGTTCCAGATGCCGTCGGTGAGGGTGATGCTGTAGCTCGCCCGGCAGCTGTACAGCGGCGTTTCGCTGCTGCCGATGGAGTAGGCGTAGGGGCTGTATTTGCCGGTGACGCTGAGCAGCGAACCGACGCGGTCGACGGCATCCAGCAGCGGCGTGCCCTGGTTGAAGTAGATGTCGCCCAGCCACTCGAAGAACTTGGCGCGGTGTGCGCCGGAGAAGGTGCCGAGGCGGTTGTCGTAGTAGCTGGTGCTGGTGTTGCTCAGACCGCGGCAGTTGTAGCTCGACAGGTAGGAGCTGCTGGTGATGCAGGTGTCGCTGGTGCCCAGTGCCTGCCAGCTGAGCCGGGTGTTTTCCGGCAGCGAGACGAAGGCCAGGTTGGCGCCGGACTGGGTCGCCAGTTCGCGGTTGCGGTAGAAGCTGTACCAGTTGGCGAAGTTCTGCCGCTCGTCGCTGCCGTTGGTACCCGAGGTGGAAGACACCGTCACCAGCTTGTAGCAGTTGTCGTCGTTGACGTTGCTGCTGCAGCCGCTGAGCGCGGTGTTGTAGACGTAGTAGTACGCCGGCACCGCGGCCTTGGTGCGGTCCGGGTAGGTGATGGTGACCGTCTCGGTGGTGGTCGCGGTGGTCGTCACCGTGTAGGTGGTGGTCTTGCCGCTGGTGGCGTAGGAGCAGCTGGCGCTCGAGTAGCTGACGGCGGTGGTGGTGCTGGTCGTACTGCCGTCACTGTTGGTCGTCGAGCTGCTGCTGGATTTCGGATTGGTGACGGTCGCCGTGCAGCTGTTGCTCTTGGCGGTGACCGTGTAGGTACCGCCGCCGGTGAGCGACGCCGACTTGCCGGTCGAGGTGGTCGAACCGCTGACGCTGGTGGAGCTGCTGCTACTGGACGAGGTGCTGCTGGACGCGAAGTCCGATGAGGGGTTCGCTGCCAGGTAGTAGACCTTGTCCGGGCTGCTGTAGGAGGTGTAGCCGGTGTAGGTCCAATAGGTGCTGTCGGTGGTGGCGCGGGCAGTGTCGTACTCCCAGGAGACCTTGTACGCCGAGCTCAGGTCCAGGCTGCCCTTGGCACTCTTGAAACCGTTGACGTAGGCCGCGGTGAAGCTGGTGGTCAGCGGCGTATAGGTGGTGCTGGCGTTGCTGTAGGCGACGGTATAGGGCGCTTTATAGGTGACGCTGGGGTTGTAGTAGAGCGGGTTGAAGGTCGACGACTTGGCGCGCCGGCTGGTGCGCACCTGATCGGCGGTGTAGCCGTTGTAGGTGGCGCCGGTGGTGGGGTTCATGCCATCCGGGGCAAAACTCCAGCGCATGCTGTTGGAGTTGTCGAGGGTCACCATGATGTTCGGCGCCACACCTTCGGTGAGGAACAGCGGCTGCTGGCTCAGGGTCAGCGTCGCGGCATCGGTGGGCAGCGCGGTGGCCAGCAGCAGGCCGCCGAACAGGAACAGCAGGAAGGGCTGGGCGGGACGTCGGCTCACGTCGGGCTCCTCAGTAGTAACGGCGGATGGTGACGGTCTGCAGCACGCTCATCAGACGCTGCCCGTCGGCCCGGGCGGCAGCGCTCACCCGGTAGTAGTGAGGCCCGCGCCCCTGGGAGCGCTCGTCGGGGTCGGTGATCTGCACGTTGCCGTTGGAGTCGGCCGGGTCGAAGGCGATGTAGGCGGTGTTCCAGCGCGGCAGCGGGTTGAAGGTGGAGCTGCCGTCCATGCCCAGGTAACTGATGGAGGTGGCGTCGCTGCTCCACCAGTCGGCGCTGGCCTTGCCGTTGGAGGAATACGTGTCGCTGGCCAGGATGCACAGGTTGGCGTGCTGCCCGATGCTGGTGGCGCAGTTCGCCGAACCCTGGTCCAGGCTGGTCTGCGCGGCCAGTCGGCGCTCACCCTCGCGCAGCGCCGATTCGGCGGCAGCACGCGAATGCTGCTGCTCGCTGAGGTTGCCGATGATGCGTGTCTCGGTGGTGGTGCCGCGCATGCTGCTCAGGGCGATCAGGGTGCCGAGCAGCAGCATCACCAGGGCGATGATCAGGGTGGCGCCGTGTTGCGCGCGGCGGCTGTGTCGTGGGCTCATGGCATCAGGTTCCGCAGCATCACGCTGCCTTGGGCGATCTGGTAGACGTAGGCGGTGTTCTCGCTGAGGGTCGCGCCGCTGAGGGTTTTCCAGCGGCTGGCGATATCGCTGCTCATGCCACCACGGGTCGATGCGCCGGTGGCGAGCAGCGCGGCGTAGCTGAGCGCCTGGCTGTCATCGCTGCTGCCGGGCAGGGCGAACAGCACAAACCCCGAGACCCCCTTGATCAGCGCCTGCTCGCTGGCGCCCTGCGCCGTGCAGTTCAGGGTGCCGTCTGCCGGCGTGCTGCCGGCGACATAGCTGATGCGTGTGAGGACGCGTGTGCCGCGCGGGACGAACGCGCCCAGGCAGTCGTACTGGTTGCCATGGGAGCCGGTGACTTCCGTGGTGCTGTCGCTGGCGCCCTGGTAGCGCAGGCAGATGCCCTTGCCGTCACTGCTGGCCTGGTAGGTCTGGCCGGCCGTGAATGACGGGCAGCCGTTGCTGCTGGCCAGTGCCGGGAAGGCGACTTCCAGGCTGTCCTGGGGCAGGTAGCGATAGCCGGTACGGGCCAGTTGTTGGTCCAGCAGCAGGAGCGTGTAGCGGGCATTTTCCTGGTTGCCCAGTTGCCCCTGCTGGAACTGGAAGTGCGCCTTGTTCTTGATGTACAGGTCCGTGGCGCCGAGGATCAGCAGGCTGCCGATGGCCAGGGCGACCATCAGCTCGACCAGCGACAGGCCGACCTGGCGTGCAGGGCGACCCTGCGTGGGGAGTGTGCTTGCGGACATGCCGGACCTCAGAGTTCGCCGCGCAGGCGGTAGATGCACAGGTTGTTGTCGCACTGGCCGCTGGGATCGTTCCAGGCCAGCTGGATCAGCACGGCGGAACTGGCGTCATTGCTGCACGCGCCATCGGACTGGCTGGGACAGATGGTGAAGTTGGCGCTGAGGATCGAGCTGGTCACCGGCAGCGTCGCCTGCACCACTTGCAGCCAGCAGGCGAGGTCGGCCTTCGCCACGTCGCTGCCACCATCGCCGCGCGTGCGGGTTGCGCAATCACTGCGCGAGGTGCTGCTGAACGCAGTGCCGGCGACCTTGTAGTAGGCCGAACTGCTGCTGAATTTGTGGGTGGCGCTCAGGGCATCCTTGGGGTTGCTGCGCATCTGTTCGAGCAGTTGCTGGGCGAGCATGATCGCCTCGTTGCGCTGCACGGCGTCCTGGGTGTAGCGCAGGCTCTTGCCCTGCAGCGCTGCCATGCCCAGGGCGCCAACGCTGACCAGCAGCAGGCTGATCAGCACTTCCAGCAGGCTGAAGCCGCGATGATTGCGTTTCATGAGGAGCACGCCGTAGTGGTGCTGGTGATCTGCCCGCTGGCGGAGATGCTCAGCAGGCGCCCATTGCTGGTGCCACTGACAGGGCACAGGCGGATGGTCTGTGCGGCGCCATTGAGCATGCCGGCGGCGCGGAAGGTGAGGCTGGTAGCGCTGCCGGTCGCGGTTACCGCGCTGCCACCCGAGATGCCTTCGCTGCCGTACTTGCGCAGGGTCTCGCTGCTGGTGGCGACGCTCAGCGCGCCGACCCAGTTGCCATCGCTGGGGCTGACCGTCACGGCGCTGGCGCGGGTGATGGCCTCGCTGCGGGCGTACTGCAGCAGGTGGGTCAGTTCGCCGCTGACGGCGTCGACCTTGTTGCGCTGGATGAGGTCGCCAAACATCGGCGCGGCCAGGGTCGAGAGGATGGCCAGGACGGCCAGGGTGACCATCAGTTCGACCAGAGTGAAGCCTGGACTGGGAGTGTGTGCCGGCATGGCGGTCCCCGACGTTGAGCCGGAGATTCCCGGCGAATGGCGCGCAGGGATACGCGATGCGTGTATGGGGAATTTAGAGGCTGTGTATCAAAGCTGAGATAAAGGCGTGGGCGGTCGAAATGCGCGTATGAGTGGTCTGTCAGATGACGCTGATTTTGTAGGAGCGAGCTTGCTCGCGATCCACCTGAAACCGTCGTGTCAGGTGAATCCGCGTTCGCGAGCAAGCTCGCTCCTACAGGGATGCTCCGAGCTCAGCGCTATCCGGTACGCCAGAAAAAAGCCCCGCATCAGCGGGGCTCTTTCGTTCAGTGCGCCGTTGCCGGTGCGGGCGCTTCGGCGGGCTTCTTGTCCGGCTTGGCCAGCAGCGTGTACACGCAGGGCAGCACGAACAGGGTAAACAGCGTGCCCACGCTCATGCCGGTGGCGATCACCACGCCGATGTCGAAGCGGCTCACCGCGCCGGCACCGGTGGCGAGCAGCAGCGGGATCACGCCGAGCACCATGGCCGCGGTGGTCATCAGCACCGGGCGCAGGCGAATCGCGGCGGCTTCTTCCACCGCCTCGCGCACCGACAGCCCGCGCTCATGGCGCAGCTGGTTGGCGAACTCGACGATGAGGATGCCGTGCTTGCTGATCAGCCCGATCAGCGTCACCAGCCCCACCTGGGTGTAGATGTTCAGGCTCGACAGTCCGAGGAACAGCGGGATCAGCGCGCCGCAGATCGACAACGGAACCGTGACCATGATCACCAGCGGATCGCGGAAGCTCTCGAACTGCGCCGCCAGCACCAGGAAGATCACCGCCAGCGCGAGGGCGAAGGTGATCATCAGCGCGCTGCCTTCCTGCACGAACTGCCGCGAGGCGCCGGCGTAGTCGAAGGAGAAGCCGCGCGGTGATTCCTGCTCGGCGATTCCACGGACGGTGTCGATGGCTTCGCCCATGCTGACCATCGGCACGCCGGAAATGATCGCCGAGTTGAGCTGCTGGAACTGGTTGAGCTGGCGCGGGCGCGCGCGCTCGTGGAAGGTCACCAGGGTGGACAGCGAGATCAGCTGGCCGCTCTTGCTCTTCACGTAGTAGTTGTTCAGCCAGCTCGGGTTGTCGCGGTAGGCGCGCTCGACCTGGGCGATCACCTTGTAGCTGCGCCCGTCGATGGTGAAGCGGTTGATCTCGCCTTCGCCCAGCAGCGCGCCGAGGGACACGCCCAGGTCCTGCATGCTGACGCCCATCTGCGCCGCCTTGGCGCGGTCGATGTCGACCACCAGTTCGGGCTTGTCGAAGGCCAGGTCAAGGTCGAGGAAGGCGAATTTGCCTGATTCCTCGGCACGCTTCTTCACTCGCTCGGCGACCTGCAGCAGCGACTGGTAGTCGCTGGCGGTATTGATCACGAACTGGAACGGCAGGCCCTCGCCGGTGCCCGGCAGTGACGGCAGGTTGAAGCCGAAGATCTGCAGGCCGGGGATCTTGTCCAGCTCGCCCTGCACCGCGTGCAGCAGTTCCATCTGGCTGCGCTGGCGTTCGTCCCAGGGCTTGAGCAGCATGCCGCCGATGCCGGTCTGCACGCCGTTGTAGCCGTTGATCTGGAACGCGGAATAATACTCGGGGAACTTGCGGAAGATGCCCTCGAACTCGGCGGTGTACTTCGACAGGTAGTCGAGGTTCGCGGTCTGCGGCGCGTTCGCCATGATGAAGACGATGCCCTGGTCTTCCTCCGGCGCCAGTTCCTTGTGGGTGAACATCATCAGCAGCGGGATGATCGCCAGCACCAGCAGGGCGAAGACGATCACCACCGGGCGGCTGTTCAGCGTGCCGTGCAGGGCGCGCTGGTAGCGCACCTTCAGGCCTTCGAAGATCAGGTCCAGGCGATGGGCCAGGCCGCTGGGGTTCTCGTCATGGCGCAGCAGGCGCGAGCACATCATCGGCGACAGGGTCAGCGCGACGATGCCGGAGATGATCACCGCGCCGGCGAGGGTGAAGGCGAACTCCTTGAACAGTGCGCCGGTGAGGCCGCTGAGGAAACCGATGGGGGCGTACACCGCGGCCAGGGTGATGGTCATGGTCACCACCGGCACGGCGATTTCCCGCGCGCCCTCGATGGCGCCCTGGAACGGCGACTTGCCCTCCTCGATGTGGCGGTGGATGTTCTCCACCACCACGATGGCGTCGTCCACCACCAGGCCGATGGCGAGCACCATGGCCAGCAGCGTCAGCAGGTTGATCGAGTAGCCCATCACCTGCATGAAGAACAGCACGCCGATCATCGACAGCGGGATGGTCACCACCGGGATGATCACCGAACGGAACGCGCCAAGGAACAGGAACACCACGACGATGACGATCAGGATCGCCTCGCCCAGGGTCTTCACCACTTCGTCGATGGAGGCCTGGATGAAGCGTGTGGCGTCGTAGGCGATGGACACCTTCAGCCCCGGCGGCAGCTGTTCTTCCAGCTCCGGCATCTTGGCGCGGACTTCCTTGATCACGTCCAGCGGGTTGGAGCTGGGCGTGCCCTTGATGCCGATGTACACCGAGGGAATACCGTTGAACGAGCTGACCGCGTCGTAGCTCGCCGCGCCCAGTTCGATGCGCGCCACGTCGCCCATCAGGACGCGGCGGTCGCCCGCGGTCTTCAGCGGGATGGCGGCGAAGGCTTCCGGGGACTTCAGGTCGGTGGAGGCGTTCACCGAGGTGACCACCAGCTCGCCCTTCACCTCGCCGGCGGCGGAGAGGAAGTTGTACTCGCGCACCGCGCTGGCCACGTCGCCGGCAGTGACGCCGTAGGCGGCCATCTTCACCGGGTCCAGCCAGAGGCGCATGGCGAACACCTGGTTGCCGAGGATCTCGGCTTCGGAAATGCCGGGCAGGGTGGCGAGCTTGGGCTGGATCACCCGCGACAGGTAGTCGGTGATCTGCGGGTTGTTCATCTGCTCGCTGAAGAAGCTGATGTACATCAGCGCCGAGGCGTCGGCGGCTTCCTTGTCCAGCACCGGGTCTTCCGCGTCGGGCGGCAGCTGGGTCTTCACCTCGCCGATCTTCGACAGCAGCTCGGTGACCAGGCGATCGGAGTTGGCACCGATGTGCGCGTAGATCGAGATCACCGAGTAGTTCTGCCGGCTCACCGAGGTCATGTAGTCGATGCCTTCGGCGCTGGCGAGGCTCTGCTGCAGCGGCTGGGTGATGTAGCCCTGGATGGTTTCGGCGTTGGCGCCGGCATAGAAGGTGGTGACGGTGATCAGCGCGTTCTCCATCTGCGGATACTCGCGGATCACCAGCTTGCTGAAGGCCTGCATGCCGAGCAGGACGATCAGCAGGCTGACCACGGTCGCCAGCACGGGGCGACGGATGAATGGATCGGTAAACATGCTCTCAATCCTTCCTGGTTGGATTTGCTGCGCGTCGGCCATGCGGCGTTGAAGCGGTATGGCGAGATGCTCGCGAAATCCGGGCAGAGCGGTTGTCTCTGGTTGCCCTCGCCGGGGGCGAGGGCACTGCTATGCGATTACTGCGGGTCCTTGACGATGGCCACGGCGGTGCCGTTGTCCAGCTTGAGCTGGCCGGAGGTCACCACTTCTTCGCCGGCCTTCAGGCCCTCGAGGATCACTACGCTGCCTTCGCGGCGTTCGCCGGTCTTCACGAAGCGGCGTTCGACTTCGAGCTTCTGCTGCGAAGACTCCGTGACCTTGGTCTGGCGGGTGCTGGCCACGTCGGCGTCCTTGTCGTCAGCCTTCTTCTTTTGCGGCACGACCACGTAGACCGAGTTGCCATACAGGGTGAAGGCCACGGCCGTCTCGGGGACCACGACGCGCGGCGCACTGTCCGGCAGTTGCACCTCGAGGTTGGCGAACATGCCCGGCAGCAGCTTGCCGTCGGGGTTGGCCATGCTGGCGCGGACCAGCAGGTTGCGCGTCTGGTTGTCCACGCGGGGGCTGATGGCATCGATCTGCGCGTCGAAGGTCTGGCCCGGATAGGCCGCCACGCGCACCACGACTTTCTGCCCGCGCTTGAGCAGCGGGAAGTCCTGCTCGGGCAGGAAGAAGTCCACCTGCAGGGTCGTGAGGTCCTGCAGGGTGACGATCTCGGTGCCCGGGGAGACGTAGTCGCCAACGTCCACCTGACGGATGCCGATGGTGCCGGAGAAGGGCGCGAGGATGCGCTTCTTGTCCAGGCTCGCCTTCAACTGCGCGACAGTGGCGGTGGAGCGGTTCAACTGGGCGGCCAGGCGGTCGTACTCGCTCTTGGAGATGGCCTGACGGCCCACCAGGCTCTTGCCGCGCTCGTACTCCACCTGGGCCAGCCCGAGGTCCGCCTCGGCGGTACGCAGGGTGGCCTGTTCGACGTCGGATTCGAGCTGCACCACCGGCTGGCCGACCTTGACCTTGTCGCCGGAGACGAACTGCACCGCGGTGACGGTCCCGGACACCTCGGCAGTCAGGGTCACGCCCTGGATGGCGCGCAGGGTCCCGATGGCCTGCAGGCGGCTCTGCCAGTCGCGCTCTTCGGCGTGGCTAGCGTTCACGCTCACCGGCGGACGCGGTGCCGAGAACATGGCGATCTGTTTCTTGATGGAGAGGTATTTCGAGCCGGCGAGCACCGCAACGATGACGGCAACTACGCCCAGCATGATCAGCATGCGGCGCAACATCTTCCTGTTCCTTGGTACGTGCCTGGCAGCAATCGGGCGCGATCGCTCGCCCATGAATTGCCGGGCGGCCTTCCGTTCGCGCAGATATCGATCAGGCTTTGAAGCCGATACGGGACGCCCCATTGCGGGGCGGAATTGCGCACCTTATGCCTGAATCGACGGCGAGTCAAAGGGCTGCGTTTACAAGAGGTTTCGTACGAAAAGTAAGGTTGTTTGCGGCAGATGCGCGCTGAATCGGTGCAGCAGAGGGAACAGGGAAGGGAGCCACATCCATGTGGCGCAGGAGGATCAGGCGCTGAGCTTGCGGGTGACGTCGGCGAGCTCGCCGGAGAGGCCATGCAGGTGGCGGCTGGCGCCCTGGGTGCGGACCACGTTTTCCTCGTTGGTGGCGCCGATGGCGGTGATCTCGGTGAGGTTGCGCGAGATGTCCTCGGCGACCGAGGTCTGTTCCTCGGCGGCGGTGGCGATCTGCCGGTTCATGTCGCGGATCGCCTCCACGGCATGGGTGATGCTGCGCAGCACTTCGCCGGCCTGGGTGACGCGCTCCACGCCCTGTTCGCTGCGGGTCTGGCCGCTCTCGATAGCGCGCAGGGCGTTGACCGAACCGGTCTGCACGGTGTCGATGATCTGGTGGATCTCGGCGGTGGACTCGGCGGTGCGCTGGGCCAGGGTACGGACTTCGTCGGCGACCACGGCGAAACCACGGCCGGCTTCACCGGCACGGGCGGCCTCGATGGCGGCGTTGAGGGCCAGCAGGTTGGTCTGGTCGGCGATGCCTCGGATCACTTCGAGCACCTTGCCGATGCGCCCGCTGTCGCTTTCCAGGCGGCGGATGACCTCGGCGGTATTGGCAATCTCGTTGCTCATCTCGGTGATGGTGACGATGGTGGTCTTCATCACCTCGCCGCCCTGTTGCGCGTGCTGGTCGGCATCGTCGGCGGCGCGTGCAGCGTCGGAGGCGTGGCGGGCGACTTCCTGGGCGGTGGCGGACATCTCGTGCATCGCCGTGGCCACCTGGTCGGTGCGCGAGAACTGCTCGCGGGTGCCTTCGGCCATCAGGGTGGCAATGGCATTCAATTCACCGCTGGCGGTGTCCAGTTCGGTGGTGCTGTGCTTGAGGCGGGTGAAGGTCTCGGCCAGGAAGTCGCGCAGGGTGTTGGCGGCGCGGGCCAGGCGGCCCAGTTCGTCACGGCGGCTCGCATCCACGCGCTCGCCGAAGTTGCCTTCGCTGAGCTGGGCGATGTGCTCGATCAGGCGGGCGATCGGGCCGATCAGATTGCGGTTGACCAGCCACAGGCTGAGCAGTCCCAGGACGAGGCCGGAGATCAGCAGGATCAGGCTGCCGCCGATGGCGGTGCTGTGGGCGCTGGCGGAAATGCTCTGGGCTTCCTGCTGGGCGTCGCGGTGCAGGCTGTCCACCAGAACGGCCATCTGTTCGCTGGCGGCGCGGTCGATGCCTTTCACCGCGGCGTCACCGGCACGCGGGTCGCTGCCGGCGGCCAGGTAGGCGTCGCGGCCCTTGCGGTAGGCCTGGCCGAGCTGGCGATGTTCGTCGCGCAGGCGGGTCACCTGTGCCTTGAGCTGCGGTTCGTCGGCGGCATTCTGCTCCAGGCGGCCGAGCACGTCCTGCACGGCGCGCTCCTGGTCCTCGAACTGACTCCAGTACTTGTTCAGGTCGGCCGGCTGCTGGCCGCGCAGCAGGACGTTCTTCCATTCCTGCACCTGGACCTTGAAGGCCAGGTTGGCCTGATCGACCAGTTGTGAGGAGCGCAGCGGGCCGTCCAGCAGGCGCTGGTAGGCGCTGACGCTGTCGGAGAGGAAATGGAAGCAGGCCAGGGCGATCAGCAGCACGAGCAGCAGGCTGCCGCCCAGCAGCGAAAGGATCTGGGTACGCAAGGAAGTGTTGGGGGACATCTGTTTTACGCCTCTAAGACGCAGGGTGGGAATCGGTCAGCCTTTGCATCGGCCGCGTGGCGGTCTTCTTGACGTCAGGGAGACGAGTGGTAGGGGGTTCAGATGCTCTGGGACGGGCGTTCTGGCGAATGCCGAGTGAGCGACTGAGCACACCCGTAGGAGCGCGCCATGCGCGCGATCGCGGGCATGGCCCGCTCCTACAGGAGGCTCGGTTCAGGCCAGGTGCAGGTGGTTGTCCCAGAAGGCCGGAGGCAGCTCCAGGGGCGTGCCGGTGACGCGCTCGTTGCGGCAGTCGTAGACGCGGCAGCGGCCCTGTCCGGAGGTGACGACGAAGCCGTCCTTCACCGCGCCGACGCCGGCGCAGTCGGGCAGGGGAGCGTCCAGGCGCACGGCGCCGGTGTCCAGGTCCCAGATGAAGAAACGGTTGCCGCGCGGGGCGGTCAGGGCGACCAGGCGCAGGTCGTTGTGCACGGCGACGCTGGCGGTGTACTGGGTCATCGCCAGGCGTTGCTCGTCGGCCAGCGGGAAGGCCTGGAAGGCTTCGCCGGGACGTTTGATGGCGAGCAGGTCAGCGCGGTCGTGGGAATCGCCCATGTACTGCTGGCCCGCGACGATGGTGCCGTCCGCAGCGATGGCCAGATGGCGCACGCTGTTCATCTGTTGCGGCAGGGTTTCCTTGGAGATCAGCGTGCCGTCACGCTGCATCAGCACCAGGCTCGGCTCCATGGCATCGAGGTTCATCTCCACGCGGCTTTCGGCTTCGGTGCGAATGCCGCCGTTGGCCACCACCAGGGTTTCGCCATCGGGCATCCAGGACACCTGGTGCGGGCCGAGGCCGTGGGTGGAGGCCTCGCCGGTGTGGCTCAGGCGCTCACCGTCGAATCGGTACACGCCAAGCAGACCGCGGCCAGGATCGGTGGTGTCGTTCTCGGTGGCGTAGAGCCACTCGCCGTCCTTGTGCCACACGCCGTGGCCGTAGAAATGGCGGTCGGCCTGCGAGTCGAGGGTCTGCAGCAGGCGGCCGTCGTTCAGGTCGATCAGGTAGCTCTGCCGGCCCGGGCGGCGGGCGACGAACAGCGCCAGCGGCAGGCTGGGGTGCTGTACCACGTCGTGGCAGCGCAGGCCGACCTCGGTGGCGAACGCGCAACTGCCGTCCAGGCGATAGCCCACGGCGTAGTGCTTGCCATCTGCGTCGTCACGGGCGGACAGCACCAGGGGCTCCTTGCCCTTGCGTGACAGCGTCCAGCCGCCGAAGGTCAGGGCGCCGAGCAGCAGGCTGCCCAGGCCGATCACGTGACGTCGCAACATGGCGTTCACCTCTATCACTTCTTGCATCCCATCGATCTTGCGAGCTAGAGCCAGCCTAGGCGGGATAGTGCGGCGGATGCGGAGTTGGCTCCAGCCAATGAGCAATCCGACGCGCCGTCCCAATGACGCATGGCCGACGCGCAGCAGATCGAGTCAATCCCCGTCGTTGGCGTTGAAGCCCAGTTGCACGCCCAGGGCCTTGGCCAGGTCGCCTTCGTGCAGGCGATGGACGACGTTCAGGCTGTCGTACAGCTCGTTCAGCTGCTTGAGGCCGGCTTCGTTCTTGAGCAGTTCGCTGAGCGGCTGGTTGATCGCCTTCAGCTTGCCGTGGACGTCGGCGTAAGCCGCGTCGATCGTGCCGGCCAGCTCTTTCTGTTCGGCCGGCAGCAGGGCGCGCAGCCCCTTCTTGTCGGTACCGTCCCACAGCGCCTGGGCGCCGGTGAGGCTGGAGTCCAGGCTCGCCAGGGAAGCGTCGCTGCGCCAGCCTTCGGCCTGGAACGGTTGCGGGATGCCCTTGCTCTGGCGGCCCAGCGGGGTGCCGAGCTTCTTCTTCAGCATGTCCAGCGCGGTGACCTGTACGCGCAGCAGCTCGGCGATGGCCTCGTGGGCATCGGCGTAGCGCTCGTTGGGGAACTTGGAGAGCTGGGCGAGCATGCCGCCGTCCTGCTTCCATTGCGCCAGGATGTTCTCCGCCAGCGCCTGCTGGTGTTCGCCGATGGCCTCCAGCAGCGGGCAGTAGCGCGCCTTGGTCTCGGCGTTGGCGAGGTCGATCTTGGCGTCGTAGAGGATGTATTCGTAGGCGGTCAGGCCCTGCACCACGACGCTGGACTTATCCAGGGTCGCCGGGGAAATCGCGTTGCCGCTGTTGAGCAGCTGCTCGACCTGGCGGGCCACGAGGTTCTTCTTGTCCGGCCAGAATTGTACCTGCCAGGAACGGTTGCCCTCGGCCAGCGGGCCGACCAGCAGTGGTTGCAGCTCGGCCCAGGCCTTCTGCGCGGCCATGAAGTCGGCGCGGGCCTTGGTCAGGTCTTCCTTGCCCTGGCAGTAGGCCAGGGCGCTGGCGGCCAGCGCACGGTCGGCATCGACCCAGCGGCTGTAGGTCGGCAGGATCACCTGCTGGGCCAGCGTGGCGCTGGTGGTGGCCTGCGGGTCGGTGGGCGAACAGGCGCCCAGGGCGATGGCGAGGCTGGTGATCAGCAGTCGGGGGCGGAACATGGTGGGCTCGGCTCCTTAGAGTGAGTTCAGGAACGCCAGCAGGGCATCGCGCTGCCCGGCGTCGAAATTCAGTACGCGTTGCTTGGCCGCTTCGGCTTCGCCGCCGTGCCATAGCACGGCTTCGAGCAGGTTGCGGGCGCGGCCGTCGTGCAGGAACTGGGTGTGGCCGTTGACCGTCTCGGTCAGGCCGATGCCCCACAGCGGCGCCGTGCGCCAGTCACGGCCGCTGGCAAGAAATTCCGGGCGATTGTCCGCCAGTCCGTCGCCCATGTCATGCAGCAACAGGTCGCTGTAGGGGCGGATGACCTGGTTGGCCAGCTCCGGTTCGGCGGCATTGGCGCCGGTGGTGAACTTGGGGGTGTGGCAGCTGGCGCAGCCGCTGTCGTGGAACAGGCCCTTGCCGGTGAGCACTTGCGGATCGTCGACCTTGCGCCGCGCCGGCACCGCGAGATTGCGGGCGTAGAAGGCGACCTGGTTGAAGATGTGCTGGCTGACTTCCGGCTTGCCACCGTCGATGGCGTTCAGGCAGTCGACCTGCGCCGGGGTGCAATCGTCGTGGGGCAGCAGGTCGCTGGTTAGGCCCATGTCGCCGGAGAAGGCGTGGGCGTTCTGCTGGGCGACGTTGGGCTGCCCGGCCTTCCAGCCGAAACGGCCGAGGACGGTTTCCTGCGCGGCGTCGTCCCAGACGCGATTCGGTCGGCCACGGACGCCATCGCCGCCCTTGGCCTGGAGCTCGGCGTTGGCGAGGATGTCCGCCTCGCTGATGGACTCCAGCAGGCCCAGACCGATCATCGGCGGGGCGATACGGGCGGAGAACATTGTGTCCTTGTGCATCGGGCCGTAGCCCAGGTCGCTGATGCGCAGCCTGGGCTTGCGCAGCTCGACCACGGTGCCGTCCTTGAAGGTCACCGGCACGGCGTCGTACTCCACGCGCACCTTGCCTTCAGGCTTCACGCCGGGGATGGCCGAGTCCTGGAACTGGCCGCCGTACACCGGCTCGGGCACCACGCCCAGGCGCTTGATGGTTTCGACATCGGCGGAGCCGGCGGGGATCGACAGACGCACCAGCATCGACACGGCGTTGACGTCATTGAGCTCCGGTGGATGGCCGCGGCCGTCCTTGATGTGGCAGTTCTGGCAGGCGTTGGTGTTGAACAGCGGGCCGAGGCCGTCGCGCGCGGTGGTGGTGGTCGGTGCGATTACCCAGGGGTTGCGGAAGAAGCTGTTGCCTACGGCGAAGTCCAGGCGACGACTCGGCGTGAGGTTGCCCGAGGGCATGGAATAGGCGTTGCGGTCGCTCTGTTTCACCGTGGCTGCACCGCCGGACAGTGCTTCGCCAGGCTCGGCCACGGCGTGCTGGGAGGTCTCCGGCTTGCACGCGGCAAGGGCGAGGGCAGACAGCAGCGGCACGAGGCACAGGGCGGTACGGCGGTGGAGCATTGGCGGGGGTTCCAGGGCGGTATATGGCAGCGCGCCATGGTAGCAGGGGTGTTAAATGCAAATATGAAAAATTTGTATTTGCGAACGACTTCTTTTGTCGTCCGGAAATGACAAAGCCCCGCAGGGCGGGGCTTTGCAGAGGCTTGCAGGTGGCTGCGGCGTGGAGCCGCAGCGCCTTCAACCCGTCAGGGCAGGCTGATCAGAACTGGTGGTCAGCGTTGTCCGGCTTCAGGTCCTGCACGCCGACCGCGGTAGCGGCCTTCTCGATGGCGCCGGTCTGCTTGACCAGCGAAGCGATGGCGTCGCGGATCTTCTGCTGATCGTCCTTGTCGTCCGGAGCGATCATCTGGTCGAAGTGCACACCGTCCTTCTCGGCACGGTCGACGATGACCTGCATCTTGGCTTCGGTGTTGGCCAGGTCGGCTTTCAGATCGGTGTCGGCCTGGGCATCAGCCTTGGCGACCAGGTCGGACAGGCTCGGGCCCTTCACGACGCTGCCGTCGGTGCGCTTGTATTCGCCGGTGTAGATGTTGCGAATGCTCTTGGCGTTGAAGAACAGGGTGTTGTGGGTGTTGTCGCTGAAGCAATCGTGCTCGTCTTCGGTGGAGTTGGCTTCCAGCGCGACCTTCATACGCTCGCCGGCCAGCTCGCCCAGGGACAGGGAGCCCATGCCGAAGAACATCTTGCGCAGGTTGTTCTCGGCGGTGTCGGCCTCGACCTTGGCGCGGTAGTTGTCGGCAACGCCGGCCTTGAAGTTGCCGTGCATTTCTTCCAGGTCGGAGACCAGCAGGTCGGTGACGGCCTTCAGGTAGGCGGCGCGGCGGTCGCAGTGACCGTTGGTGCAGTCCTTGCCCTGGGCGTAGTCGGTGTACTTGCGATCGCCAGCGCCCGGGCCGGTGCCGTTCAGGTCCTGGCCCCAGAGCAGGAATTCGATGGCGTGGTAGCCGGTGGCGACGTTGGCTTCGGAACCGCCCAGCTCGTTCAGGCCCTTGAGCTTCTCGCCGGTGATTTCCTTCACGTCGATCTTGTCTTCGCCGACCTGGATCTCGGTGTTGGCGATGATGTTGGCGGTGGCGCCGGCGTTGCCGTCGGCGTGCTGGTAGTCCTTGGCGTCGGAGTCGATCAGGCCTTCGTCCAGCGGCCAGGCGTTAACCGCGCCTTCCCAGTCGTCGATGATCGAGTTGCCGAAGCGGAAGGCTTCGCTCTGCGAGTAGGACGGGCGGGAAGCGATCCAGGCTGCGCGGGCGGCCTTCAGGGTCTCTTCGCTGGGCTTGGCGATCAGCGCGTCGACGGCAGTCTGCAGGGCCTTGGCGGTGGTCAGGGCGTCGCCGTAGGTGGCTTCGGCGATGTCCAGGTAGTTCTTCACCACGGCCTTGACGGCAGCCTCGTCGACCTTGGCGGCCGCTGCCGGGGCAGTGCTCTGGGTGCTGGCAGCCGGAGTGGCGGCGGGGGCTTCGGCTTTCTTGTCATCGCCGCAGCCGGCGAGGGAGATGGCGATGGCGAGCAGGCTGGCAGTGGCCCAGGGCATACGAGTCATGACGGGTTCCTTTGCATAGAGAGGAGGCGCACGTAAAAAGGACTGCGCAAGAAAATCCGCAACATAATGCGAAAGATTTGCATTTTTGAAAAGAGAGATCGCTGGCGTCGTTCGATCACGGGGCCAGCAAGTCGCCAGCAGCGCGCAGGGAGAACGGCTTTTCGTAGGATCGAGGGGGACGCCTAGTCCTTGCTCGCGAACCGCATGGGACCGGCGCTAGGGCTGTTCGCGAGCAAGCTCGCTCCTACAGGGGGGGATTTGGCGTGGGGAGGGCGTTAGCCGCCCGAAGGAATCAATGCCGCTCGACGGACCCGTTGGGATTGCCGCCGGCCGCTTCGGCCAGGCGTCGCGCCTGCTTGAGGTAGAGGGTCAGCTCGCGCGCCGGCAGCGGCTTGCTGTAGAGGTAGCCCTGACCTTCATGGCAGCCCTGGGCGATGATGTAGGCCTCCTGCTCGACCGTCTCCACGCCCTCGGCGATCACCTGCATGCCCAGGCTCTTGCCCAGCTGGATGATGGCGCGAACGATGGTGGCGTCGTCGTCGTCCAGCAGCAGGTCCTGAACGAAGCTCTTGTCGATCTTGATCTTGTCCAGCGGCAGGCTCTTCAGGTAGCTCAGCGAAGAGTAGCCGGTGCCGAAGTCGTCGATGGCGATCAAGGCGCCGGCACGACGCAGGCTGAGCAGGTGCTGGGCGGCGGTGGAGATGTCCTCCATCAGGCCGGTCTCGGTGACTTCCAGTTCCAGCGAGCGCGGTGGCAGGCGGTGCATCTGCAGCAGGTTGCTGACCACCCGCGGCAGGGCGTTGTGGCGCAGTTGCACGGTGGACAGGTTGACCGCCAGGCGCAGGTCGTCGAAGCCCTGGTCGTGCCATTCGCGCAGCTGGCGGCAGGACTGGTCGAGCACCCATTCGCCGATGCTGAAGATACTGCCGTTCTGCTCCGCCAGCGGGATGAACAGGTCCGGCGCGACCCAGCCCTGGGTCGGGTGCTGCCAGCGCAGCAACGCTTCGACGCCGACCACGCGGTGATCGCGGTAATCCACTTGCGGTTGATACACCAGGTGCAGCTCGTTGCGCGCCAGGGCTTCGCGCAGGTCTTTCTCCAGCTCGCGGCGGCGACGCATCTCGCTGTCGACGCTGGCGATGTAGAACTGGTAGCGGTTGCGCGAGCGGCTCTTGGCCAGGGTCATGGTCTGCTCGGCTTTCTGCAGCAGCTTCTCGGTGGTCTCGCCGTCCTCGGGGAACAGCGTGATGCCGATGGTGGCGCGCAGGTGCACCAGGTGCTGGTCGAGTTCGAAGGGCGCTTCCAGGTCGTCGAGAATCTGCTGGGCCAGTTCCGCCGCTTCGTAGGGCTGTTCGATGTCGGCCTGGACCAGGGCGAACTGGTCGCCGCCCAGTCGCGCCAGGGCACCCAGGTGTGCGCTGCGGGTGCGCAGGCGGTCCGCGAGGGCGATCAGCAACTGGTCGCCGAACTGGTAGCTGTACTGCTCGTTGATGCCCTTGAAGTCATCCAGGCCCAGGCAGAGCACGGCGACGCGGCGTTGCAGGCGTGAGGCGCCCTCGAGGATCTGGTCGAGGCGCTGTTGCAGCAGCTTGCGGTTGGGCAGGCCGGTGAGGAAGTCGTACTGGGAAATGCGCAGCAGGCTGTCTTCGGCCTCCCGGCGCAGGTGACCGTTGCGCTCGATGGAGGCCAGCAGCTGGTTGGCCGTATTCACCCATAAACCCAGTTCGTCCTTCTCGTGGCCGTCGGGCATCGGCAGCTTGTGCTGGCTGGGGCGGTCCGGGTTGATCGAGGCGAGGTGCTCGATGATCTTCGACAGCGGCTTGGTCAGCAGCCAGTGGTAGACCATGAACAGCACCAGGCTCAGGGCCATGGCGCGGAAGATGCCGGAGATGAAGATGATCACCGAGGTAGCGACGAAGTCGTCGCCGTAGGGGGCGGTGTCGAGGGTGATCTTCAGGTCGCCATAGTACTCGTTGGAGCCGCCACGGCCGGCGAGGCGGATGGAGTAGTTCTGCTCGGCGCCGAGGATCGGGTCGGTCATCCAGCGGGTGCTGGAGTCCAGCAGCGGGCGGGATTTCTCCGCCAGCATGGGTTCGTCGGGATGGCCAATTGCGGCGTAACGGACGGCTTCGTGCTGGAACAGGCCTTCGAGGACCTGCATCGCCATGTCGCGGTCGAGGCTGTAGACGGCCTGGGTGGACGGATCGCGGACCATCGCCAGGATGCGCTGGGCATCGTTGTGTACGGCCTGACGCGCCTTGTGGGCGTCATAGACGATCTGGGCACAGCTGAGTACCACCCCGACCACGAGGGCCGCGAGCAATACCATTCGCAGCAGCTTGAGGGAGAGGCTGTGCCGGGGATCCAGTTTCAAGGGCGTTCCTTGTTTCTCGCCAGGGGCGAACGACTGGGGCTGAGTATTGGCAATTGGCGCAATGACGTCAAAGGGCCATCGTTCTGTTTCGTGACTGTACCGGCCTTTCAGGTTAGCTGACACGAAGGTGTTACGCGCCCAATACGAAAAAACCCGGCGCGAGGCCGGGTTTTCGTATCAAGCAGGGTACATTCAGGCTGCGAACTGCTCAGCCACGAAGTCCCAGTTGACCAGGTTCCAGAACGCCTCGACGTACTTCGGACGCAGGTTGCGGTAGTCGATGTAGTAGGCGTGTTCCCAGACGTCGCAGGTCAGCAGCGGGGTGTCGCCGCTGGTCAGCGGGCAGCCGGCGCCGATGGTGCTGGCCAGGGCCAGGGAACCGTCAGCCTTCTTCACCAGCCAGCCCCAGCCGGAGCCGAAGGTGCCGATGGAGGTCTTGCTGAACTCTTCCTTGAACTTGTCGAAGGAACCGAAGGCAGCGTTGATGGCGTCAGCCAGGGCGCCGGTGGGCTGGCCACCGCCGTTGGGGCTCAGGCAGTTCCAGTAGAAGGTGTGGTTCCACACCTGGGCGGCGTTGTTGAAGATGCCGCCGGAAGAGGTCTTGACGATGTCTTCCAGGCTCTTGCCTTCGAACTCGGTACCCGGAACCAGGTTGTTCAGGTTCACGACGTAGGTGTTGTGGTGCTTGTCGTGGTGGAATTCCAGGGTTTCCGCGGAAATGTGCGGCTCAAGGGCGTTCTTCGCGTAAGGCAGCGGCGGCAATTCGAAAGCCATGGTCTCTCTCCTATCTCACTCAGTCTGGGCTAGCGCGACGTGCGCGCGACCGGTACACGGGGCCGGTTCGATGTTTGTCGCGGCATCCGGGCGTAGCTGCAATGCGCCCCATCAAGGGACAGGCAGCGCGCCAGTTGCGTCCGGAAGGCTCAGAGCCCGCCGGCGCCGCGAAGGTCCGATCATAGCACCCGACCTGCGGCATATCCACGCAGCAACTGTAGGGGCAAAGGCCCTGCACAGCGGCTTGCGCCGGAGCGCGACGCTCACTATGCACAGACCGGGATGACGGAACGTCGTTCGAAAAGCTTCCGTCGGCGGGCCGGAGATCAGTTGGCGAACACCAGTTGTGCGGCCATGCCCAGCATCATCACCGCGACCATCAGGTCCACCAGGCGCCAGGTAGCCGGGCGAGCCAGCCACGGTGCAAGCCACGCGGCGCCGAAGGCCAGGGTGAAGAACCACAGCAGCGAGGCGCTGGCCGCCCCCATGGCATAGGCGCCGGGCGCCGTCTGCTGGGCACCGAGGGAGCCGATCAGCAGCACGGTGTCGAGATAGACGTGGGGGTTTAGCAGGGTGACCGCCAGCGCGGCCATCAGCACGGTACGGCGTGAACGCGGGCCGGTTTCCTGGGCATCGGCCAGGGCTTCGGGTGCGACTGCACGACGCAGCGCCTTGAGGCCGTACCACACCAGGAAGGTGACGCCGCCCCAGCGGGCGATGGCCAGCAGCGTCGGATTCTCGGCCAGGACCTTGGCCAGTCCGAACACTCCGGCGCTGACCAGGATGGCGTCGCACAGTACGCACAGCGCGGCCACCGACAGGTGATGCTCGCGGCGCAGGCTCTGGGCGAGGACGAAGGCGTTCTGCGCGCCAATGGCGATGATCAGGCCGGCGGCGACCAGCACGCCGTTGAGGTAGCTCTGCCACATGGCTCAGGCCTCCGGGTTCAGAGCGAGTGCGCGCAGCGTTTCCAGCGCGTGCGGGCCGTCGGCATGGGCGACGAACAGATGGTCGTGGTACCAGGCGGCGACCACGTTGCAGCTGATCCCGGCCTTGGCCAGCGCGCCGGCCACTGCGGCGGTGAGGCCGACCGCCTGCAGCGCCGAGTGCACTTCCAGGGTCAGCCAGGCGGCGACGTAGTCGAAGGACAGCCCGGCCTGTTCGGCTTCGGCGCGCGACAGGATCAGTGTCAGCCCTTCGCGCTCGCGGAAGCTGCCCAGCGGCTGGAGGCCGGCCGGGAGCTGGCCGTCGGGGAGAGTGCAGAACACGTACTCGCCGTCGTTGAGCACCGGGGTCATGCCGCGCAGCAGCGCGGCCAGGGAGGTTTCGCCAGCCATCGTGGGCCGTCCATGAAAAGTGGGAATGCTGGCGATTGTCCGCGGTTGAGCGGTATAAGAAAAACCAATACTGCTGATATCTCATTAGGGAAACTGATCATGTTCGACTACAAGCTGCTCGCTGCCCTGGCCGCCGTGGTGGAACAGGGTGGTTTCGAACGCGGCGCCCAGGTGCTGGGACTGTCGCAGTCGGCCATTTCCCAGCGCATCAAGCTGCTCGAAGCGCGGGTCGGCCAGCCGGTGCTGGTACGCGCGGCACGGCCACAGCCGACCGATCTCGGCCAGCGCCTGCTCAACCATGTCCAGCAGGTTCGCCTGCTGGAGGGCGACCTGCAGCAATGGGTACCCACACTGGATGACGGCGCGGCGCCCGAGCGCTTGCGCCTGGCGCTGAACGCCGACAGCCTGGCGACCTGGTGGGCACATGCGGTCGGCGATTTCTGCGGCGAACGCCATGTACTGCTGGACCTGGTGGTCGAGGACCAGGAGGTCGGGCTCAAGCGCATGCGCGCCGGCGAAGTAGCCGGCTGCGTCTGCGCCAGCCCGCGCCCGGTGGCTGGAGGGCGTTGCGAGCCGCTGGGCGCCATGCGCTATCGCGGGCTGGCCAGCCCGGCGTTCATCGCCCGGCACTTTCCCAAAGGCGTGACGCCTGCCGGCCTCGTCCGCGCTCCGGCGATCGTCTACGGCCCGGACGACCAATTGCAGCACCGCTACCTGAAGGAGCTGGGTGTCGACGGCCACTTCAGCTACCACCTGTGCCCGTCCTCCGAAGGCTTCGTGCGCATGACCAGTGGCGGCCTCGGCTGGGGCCTGGTGCCCGAGCAGCAGGTGCGCGGCGAACTGGAGCGCGGCGAGCTGGTGGACCTGCTGCCGGGGCAGGTGATCGACGTGCCGCTTTACTGGCACCACTGGCGCAACGGCGGCGAATTGCTCACCGCGCTGACCCGGCACCTGCTGGAGAAGGCGCCGGGGCTCATGGTGCCAATCAACCGCGAATGACGATGCTGCCGCTGCCCGGCAACTGCTCGATGCAGCGCGCGCCGAAGAGTTTCGACGGGGTGAAGTAGCCGACCGTGTTGGGGTTGGCCAGCAGGTGGCGCACCGCGAAGAGCACGCCATGGAGGGTCACGTCGTAGCCGTTGGCGGTTTCCAGCCGCGCCGTGCGGCGCTCGCCGCGGGCGTTGCGCACTTCGCCCCAGACCCAGGTGCGCAGCTTGCTGCGGGCCAGCTCGTCGGGGCCCTGGACGCGCTTGTCGACCTGCTCCTTGAGCCAGTCCTGTACGCGGTCGCGGCCCAGCAGCGGGCGAAAGCTGTCCATCACGCGCATGCCGAGGGCGGCGGCCGGCGGCACTGGCAGGTAGACCTCGATATCGCCGATGCCGGTGGAGTAGTAGGCCGTCGCCACGTCGCCCCAGGGGATGGTCACCGCGTGCTTGAGGCCGCGGCCGAAGTCGATGTCACGGCGTTTGTAGCCCAGCGGCACGTCACGCAGGCGCCCGGCCTCGCGCACCTTGCCGCCCAGCTTGAGGCCTTCCACGGTGGTCTTGGCGGTGCCCGGCGAGAGGCCGCTGCCGCTGTCGAAGCCCAGCGCCAGTTGCGTGGCATCGGGCATGGCCTCCTTCAGGCTGGCGGCGACGCAATCGGTGGGGATCACATCGAAGCCGACACCAGGGCAGATCACCACGCCCGCCGTGCGCGCCACTTCGTCCAGGCCGTGGGCGTATTCGAAGACGGAGATCTCCCCGGTGATATCCACGTAATGCGCGCCGCTGGCGATACAGGCTTCGATCATCGGCGCGGCGGTGGCGGAAAAGGGACCGGCGCAATTGGCGACGACGGCAACATCCTCCAGCGCGGCCAGGGCGGCGGCGCTGTCGTTCAGGTCGAAGACCCGGCATTCCAGCCCCAGTGAACTGCCCAGCGCGTGCAGGCTGGCCGGGTTGCGGCCACCGAGGATCGGCGTCAGACCCTCGCGCTGCGCCTGCTCGGCCACCAGCCGGCCGGTGTAGCCGTTGGCGCCGTAGATCATCCAGTGGGGCTTGCTCATGGTGTGGCCTCGCCGTGCTGCTAACAGGGGGAATTCAGTGTGCTTCAAGGGTAGTCGCAACTGCCCGGTGGCTGTCGCCGATCGCAAGTCGTGCAACCCTGGCGCAGCGCTGCGGTCTGCAAGGATTCGTTTCTGGCGTGCAAGGCCAGAGTAGTACGGTGCGGCGCCTGCTAGAGTCGCCGGACTATAAGAACGGGAGTGGCGTGCATGAAGATTCTGGTCACCGGAGCCAGTGGGTTCATTGGCGGGCGATTCGCCCGTTTCGCCCTGGAGCAGGGGCTGGCGGTTCGGGTGAACGGACGTCGCGAGGAGGCGCTGCAACCGCTGGTGGCGCGCGGGGCCGAGTTCATGGCCGGTGACCTGTCGGACCCGGCGCTGGTCCGCGCACTGTGCAGCGGCGTCGATGCCGTGGTGCATTGCGCTGGCGCGGTGGGTGTGTGGGGCAGCCAGGCGTATTTCCACCAGGCCAACGTGACCATGACCGAGTCGGTGGTCGAAGCCTGCCTCAAGCAGAAGGTGCGCCGGCTGGTGCACCTGTCGTCGCCGTCGATCTACTTCGATGGCCAGTCGCACGTTGGCATCACCGAGCAGCAGGTGCCCAGGCGTTTCGCCAACCACTATGGCTCGACCAAGTACCAGTCCGAGCTGGTCGCCCTCGGTGCCCAGGAGTTCGGCCTGGAGGTGCTGGCGCTGCGCCCGCGCTTCGTCACCGGCGCCGGCGACACCAGCATCTTCCCGCGGATGATCGCCGCGCACCGCAAGGGACGCCTGCGCATCATCGGCCAGGGCCTGAACAAGGTCGACTTCACCAGCATCCAGAACCTCAACGACGCCCTGTTCGCCAGCCTGATGGCCGGTGAGGAGGCGCTCGGCCAGGCCTACAACATCAGCAACGGCCAGCCGCTGCCGCTGTGGGATGTGGTGAACTACGTGCTGCGCAGGCTGGACATGCAGCCGGTGGAGCGGCACATGCCCTATGGGCTCGCCTACAACCTGGCGCTGATCAACGAGGGCGTGTGCAAGGTCCTGCCCGGCCGTCCGGAGCCGACCCTGCATCGCCTGGGCATGGCGGTGATGGCCAAGGACTTCTCCCTGGACATCTCCCGCGCCCGCCAGTACCTCGACTACGACCCGCAGAACAGCCTGTGGGATGCGCTGGACGAGTTCTGCGACTGGTGGCGGTTGCGCGGCGCGTAGCGGCTGGCTCCGCCTGTAGGAGCGGGCATGGCGTGCTCCTACAGGATGGGCGCCGCAGCGGAACCGGTTCGCGAGCCAGCTCGCTCCTACAAGAGCAGCATCAGCGAGAGGGGCGGGCACCGCCCCGCAGCGGGCCGGAGTACTGCTGGTCGCCGCCGCCCTGCATCGGCAGGAAGCTCGGCTCCTGCACCACACGGGGCAGCGTCACGCCGCTCAGCGCGCTGAGACGCTCGCCCAACTGGCGGGTTTCTTCCCGCGCGGAGTCGGCACAGGCACGCAGCATGCGCTCGATTGCGTCGCTCTGCTGGTACTGGATTTCCAGTGCCTGTTCTTCACGCAGACGGCGGCGCAGTTCGCGCATGCAATCCAGGATGGCCTTGTTGAGTTCGATCACCCGACTTCCTCCCCGCGAAGGGCGCCAAAGCGGCGCCAAGTAACGGGAGCAGGAGCAAGGGGCGTGCCACGATGTCGCAAAGCCACTATTGGCGGGTCGCCTGGGGAACTGCGACCTCCGTCACGTGTCTTCTGTGCGCCGACGAGGTGCGTGACGCCCTGTGATGGCACGCTGCTCTCAGAGTCATGCGAACGGATATACTGCGCCCTGCGCAGGCAACACGCCGCTTTATCCCCACAGGTTCATTCCATGCGTAACGACACGTTCGACGAATTCGATGATGTGCCCCATCTGTCCACCGACGCCGCGGATCGCGACGAGTTCGGTCACCACCCGCGCCGCGTGGTCGAGCCCGATGGCCGTCCTGCGCGCCAGCCGACAAAGCGCGGCGGCGGTACCGGCGCGCTGTGGGCGCTGGTCGCAGCCATGGCCATCGCACTGGCCGGTGTGGGCTGGTGGAGCCACCAGCAGTTGCTGCTCATGGAGCAGCAACTGATCGCCACCCAGGAAAGCTTCGCCAAGATCAGCGAGGAAGCCGCCGGTCGCCTGGATGACATCCGTGGCAAGTTCGTTGCCAATGAATCCAACGGCACCACCGACCGCGAGGCGCTGAAGCTGCAGGTCAAGCAATTGCAGGGCCGCCTGGCCGAGCAGGCCAAGGCGCAGCAGACGTCCCTGTCGGAGTTCGATGGCGCCCAGGGCAAGCGCCTGGCGCAGGTCAGCGCGGACCTCAAGGCTCAGCAGGAGAGCGCCGCGCTGCTGATGCAGCAACTCGACGTCAAGCTCAAGTCCATCACCGACGAGCAGGCCAAGTTCAAGAACGTGCAGGCCGACCTCGCCAGCGCCAACCAGCAGATCCAGGCGCTGAACACCGAGATCGCCAATCTGAAGAAACAAGGCAACCAGAGCCAGGCGATCAAGAGCGTCCAGGATGACCTGATGCTGCTGCGCGCCGAGGTCGACGGTCGCCAGGGCCAGGCCAGCAGCGATACCAAGGAGTTCGACGTGTTCCGCATCCAGGTGATGCGCAACATCAATACCCTGCAGCAGCAGGTGCAGAACCTCCAGCAGCAGCTAAGCACCCGCTGATTTTCCTGCAGGCGAAAAGCCCCCGCACCGACAGGTCCGGGGGCTTTTTGTTGGCCATCCCTCTTTCGGGGTAGTCACGGCAATTCTTGTCTTGAATCAGTTTCAGGGGCGGCGTCGAGGCGAATAATCGCTAACAAATGAGAGTCATTCTGATTCTCCCCTTGTTCGATCATTCGCCCGGAGGCTTCCCATGCACGATCTTCAAGCGCAACGCCGGTACCGCATCGCCGGCTACCGGCCCGGGATCGGCGCCGCCTTCCGTCAGCGGCTGTTCTCCATGGGGCTGCTGCCCGGTGCCGAGCTCCAGGTGCGCCGCGTGGCGCCACTGGGCGATCCGGTGCAGGTGGATACCCGCCAGTGCAGCCTGGTGCTGCGCCGCCGCGACCTGGCCTTCCTCCAGCTCGAAGCGCAGGACTGATCGACCATGGACGAACTGCGCATCGGCCTGATCGGCAACCCCAACGCGGGCAAGACCACCCTGTTCAACCAGCTCACCGGTTCACGCCAGCGCGTCGGCAACTGGGCCGGGGTTACCGTGGAGCGCAAGGAAGGCAGCTTCCGCACCGCGCGCCACAACGTGCGCCTGGTGGACCTGCCGGGCACCTACTCGCTGACCACGCTGTCGACCCAGGCCTCGCTGGACGAGCAGATCGCCCGGCGCTGCATCGTCGATGGCGAGGTGGACGTACTGGTCAATGTGGTGGACGCCACCAACCTGGAGCGCAACCTCTACCTCACCGTGCAACTGCGCGAGATGGGCCTGCCCTGCGTGGTGGCGCTGAACATGCTCGACATCGCCCGCACCCAGGGCCTGAACATCGACCGCGAGGCGCTGGCGCAGGAGCTGGGTTGCCCGGTGGTGCCGCTGGTGTCGACCCGCGGCGAAGGCATCGATGCGCTGAAGGACGCCATCGATGGCCTGGTCGACCAGCCGCCGCTGCAGGTGCCGTATCCGGCGGCCCTGCGCAATGCCGTCACCCAGTTGTTGCCTGCCGATGCACCGCCGACCCAGGCCTGGATGGCCCTGCTGGCGCTGGAAGGCGACTTGCACAGCGCCCGTCAGCTCAAGCTCGACCCGGCAAGTCTGCAGGCCGCGCGCGACGCGATTCGCTGCGCCTGTGGCGAGGACCCGGAGCTGCTGCTGGTCGATGCGCGCTACCGGCTGATCGGCGAACTCTGCGAACGCGCCAGCAACCATCGCGAGGCCGCGCCGCATCGTCTGACGCAGCTGCTCGACAGCATCGCGCTGAACCGCTGGCTGGGCATCCCGGTGTTCCTCTTCGTGATGTACCTGATGTTCTTCTTCGCCATTACCCTGGGCGGTGCGCTGCAGCCGATCTTCGACCAGGGCTCCTCGGCCCTCTTCATCGATGGCATCCAGTGGCTGGGCGCCCGCACCGGCGCGCCGGACTGGCTGACCGCACTGCTGGCCCAGGGCCTGGGCGGCGGCATCAACGCGGTGCTGCCGCTGATCCCGCAGATCGGCCTGATGTACCTGTTCCTCGCGTTGCTCGAAGACTCCGGCTACATGGCTCGCGCCGCCTTCGTCATGGACCGACTGATGCAGGCCCTCGGCCTGCCGGGCAAATCCTTCGTTCCGCTGATCGTCGGTTTCGGCTGCAACGTGCCGTCGATCATGGGCACCCGCACCCTGGATAACCCGCGCGAGCGCCTGATGACGTCGATGATGGCGCCGTTCATGTCGTGCGGTGCGCGGCTGGCGATCTTCGCCGTGTTCGCCGCGGCCTTCTTCGGCCAGAACGGCGCGCTGGCGATCTTCTCGCTGTACCTGCTGGGTATCGTCGTCGCGGTGCTCACCGGCCTGCTGCTCAAGCACACGCTGATGCGCGGCGAGGCCTCGCCGTTCGTCATGGAGCTGCCGCTGTACCACGTACCGCACCTGCGCAGCCTGTTGCTGCAGACCTGGATGCGCCTACGTGCCTTCGTGGTCCGCGCGGGGACTGTGATCATCCTGGTCAGCCTGGTGATCGGCGGTCTCAACAGCGTCACCCTCGACGGCCGTCCGGTGCAGGGCGACATCGCCGACTCGGCGCTGGCCAGCCTCAGCCACAAGGTCACGCCGCTGCTCAAACCCATGGGCGTGCACGAGGACAACTGGCAGGCCACGGTCGGCCTGGTCACCGGCGCACTGGCCAAGGAAGTGGTGGTCGGCACGTTGAACACCCTGTACACCGCCGAGCATATCCAGGGCGAAGCCTTCGATGCCGACGGCTACGATCTCTGGGGCCAGCTGAAACAGGCCGGCGCGGATACGCTGGCTGGCCTGCGCGACTCGTTCAGCCTCAGCGTGCTGGCCAACCCGGTGGCCGCGAGCATGGCCGACGGCGAGATGGAGGAGGGCTCAATGGGCACCTTCGCCGCCAAGTTCGGCAGCCCCCTGGCCGCCTACGCGTACCTGGTCTTCGTGCTGCTCTATGTGCCCTGCGTGGCGACCCTCGGCGCACTGACCCGCGAGAGCGGTCGCGGCTGGATGACCTTCTCGGTGTTCTGGGGCCTCAACGTCGCCTACTCGCTGGCTACCCTCTGCTACCAGGTCTTCAGCTTTGCCCAGCATCCGCAGTACAGCGCTGTGGCCATCGGTCTGGTGCTGGCGTTCAACCTGGTGCTGTTCCTGATCCTGCGCTGGGTCGGTCGGCGTGGCCTGGAGCTGGAGGGCGAACGTGAACTGCGCCCGGCCCCGGCGGGGAGCTGCCACTGATGGCCACGGCGATCGCAGTACGCAACCTGCTCGGCGAGATGGGCGAGGCGGATGTGCCGACCCTGGCCCAGCGCCTGGGTGCCTCGAAGGCTTTGCTCGAAGCACTGCTGGAACGGCTGATGGCGATGGGCGTGGTGGAAAAGATCGCGCCCGAACCGGCGGCCTGCGGGAGTTGCAAGGGTTGTGCGGAGGCAACGCGGTGTTCGACGACGGGGTATCGCCTGGCCGGTCGCTCTGTGGCTGTCCCGCTGCGCTGGAATAATGCGTAGGGCGGATAAACCCGTACCGGGTTATCCGCCAGAACGGCGGCTTTTCGTAGGAGCGAGCTTGCTCGCGAACAGGCCCAGTCGCGATGCCGGGAGGCTCGCGCGCAAGCGCGCTCCTACAGGTAACTCCGGGCGCCCATTGTAGGAGCGGGCCACGCCCGCGATCGCGCGCATGGCGCGCTCCAGCAGGTCGGCTGCGAATTTTCAGGACAACAAAAAGGGCGCCTTCGCAAGAAGGCGCCCTTTTCATTGGGGCTGGAACCCGCCGTTATAGGCGCGGGTAATCCAGGTAACCGACCGGGCCCTTGCCGTAGAAGGTTTCCGGGTGCGGTTCGTTCCAGGCGGCGCCTTTTTCCAGGCGGGTCACCAGGTCCGGGTTGGCGATGAATGGGATGCCGAAGGCGACTGCGTCGGCCTTGCCGCTTTCCAGCCACTCGTTGGCGGTGTCCTTGGTGAAGCGCTCGTTGGCGATGTACACGCCACCGAAGATTTCCTTCAGTTTCGGGCCGATGCTGTCGTCACCGGCCTTCTCGCGGGTGCAGATGAACGCCACGCCGCGCTTGCCCAGCTCGCGGGCTACGTAGCCGAAGGTGGCCAGCGGGTCGGCGTCGCCCATGTCATGGGAGTCCATGCGCGGAGCCAGGTGCACGCCGACGCGGCCGGCACCCCAGACGCCGATCACGGCATCGGTGACTTCCAGCAGCAGACGCGCGCGGTTTTCCACCGAGCCACCGTACTGGTCGGTGCGCTGGTTGGTGCTGCTCTGCAGGAACTGGTCGAGCAGGTAGCCGTTGGCGCCGTGTACTTCCACGCCATCGAAACCGGCGGCCTTGGCGTTCTCGGCACCGACGCGGTAGGCCTCGACGATGTCGGCGATTTCTTCGGTTTCCAGGGCGCGCGGGGTGACGAATTCCTTGATCGGACGTACCAGGCTGACGTGGCCGGCCGGCTTGAGGGCGCTCGGCGCTACCGGCAGTTCACCGTTCAGGTACAGCGGGTCGGAAACGCGGCCCACGTGCCACAGCTGGAGCATGATGCGACCGCCGTTGGCGTGCACGGCCTTGGTGATGTTGGTCCAGCCGCGCACCTGGTCGTCGGACCAGATGCCGGGGGTGTCCGGGTAGCCGACACCCATCGGGGTCACCGAGGTGGCCTCGCTGAGGATCAGGCCGGCGTCGGCGCGCTGGACGTAGTACTCGGCCATCAGCGCGTTGGGCACGCGGCCTTCGTCGGCGCGGCAGCGGGTCAGCGGGGCCATGATGATGCGGTTGGGCAGTTCCAGGTCACCGATGACGATGGGATCGAAAAGCGTGGTCATTGCGTTACTCCGGGGCGTGAGAGGGGAGGATCAATCGAGGACGGTTTGGGGCTGGTTGGGCTTGCCGCTGAAGGCGATCATCACCGCGATCAGCGCGAGTACGGAGAGCACGGCGCCGGCCAGGGGCACGCGGGTCAGGCCCAGGCCGTGGTCGATGACGCTGCCACCGACCCAGGCGCCGATGGCGTTGCCGACGTTGAAGGCGCCGATGTTCAGGGTGGCGACGAGGTTCGGTGCGGCGCCGCCGACGCGTACCACGTTGACCTGCAGGGCGGGCACTGCGGCGAAGGCCGCGGCGGCCCAGATGAACAGGGTGATCTCGGCGGGGATCAGCGAGGCGCTGGTCCAGCTCAGGACGGTGGAAACCACCGCCATGGTGGCGAACACGCCGGCCAGGGTGGTGCCCAGGCGCCAGTCGGCGAGGCGGCCGCCGAGGATGTTGCCCAGGGTCAGGCCGAGGCCGATCAGCACCAGGCTCCAGGTGATGCCACGCGGAGAGACCTGGGTGATTTCGCCCAGCAGCGGCGCTACGTAGGTGAACAGGGCGAAGACTGCGGCCGAGAACAGCACGGTGGTGCCCAGCGCCAGCCACAGCGGGCCGTTGCGCAGCGCGGCGACTTCCTTGCGCATGTCCACGGCTTCTTCGTCGTGCTTCTTCGGCAGCACGCTCCACAGGCCGATCAACGCGAAGACGCCAATCAGCGTCACTGCCCAGAACGGCGAGCGCCAGCCGGCGATCTGCCCCAGCGCGGTGCCGGCCGGTACGCCGAGCACGTTGGCCAGGGTCAGCCCGGTGAACATCAGGGCGACGGCGGATGCCTTGCGGTTGGCCGGCACGAGGCTGGCGGCGACCACCGAGCCGATGCCGAAGAAGGCGCCGTGACACAGGGCGGTGATGATTCGCGCCAGCATCAGCAGGCCGTAGTTGGCGGCTACCGCACAGAGCAGGTTGCCGAGGATGAAGATGCCCATGAGCATCAGCAACGCGGTCTTGCGCGGCAGGCGGGCGGTGAGCAGGGCCATGATCGGCGCGCCGATGGCGACGCTGAAGGCGTAGCCGCTGACCAGCCAGCCGGCGGCGGGAATGGTCACGGAGAGATCGCCCGCGACCTCGGGCAGCAGGCCCATGATCACGAATTCCGTGGTGCCGATGGCAAACGCGGACAAAGCGAGGACGAGAAGCGAAGTGGGCATGTGCCTGCTCCTGGAGAGTGGGATTGTCTTGGCTGGCAGTAGCCGGGTTACAGCGCTTCGCTCAGGTGGCGAACAAAGGCCTGGATGGTTTCTTCATTGCGTTTGAAGAAGTTCCACTGGCCGACTTTTCGACTGGTCACCAGGCCCGCGCGCTGGAGGGTGGCCAGATGCGCGGAGACGGTGGATTGCGACAGACCGGTGCGCTGGTCGAACTTGCCGGCGCAGACGCCGATCTCGAAGGATTGGTGCTCCTGCTCGACGAAGAACTGCTCGGGGTCCTTGAGCCAGTGCAGCATGTCGCGCCGCACCGGGTGGGCCAGGGCCTTGAAGATTTCGTCGAGGTCGATACCAGGATCGAGAGTGGGTTGTTCAGTCATGGGGCACATCGGTATATCGCGTTGGGACGAACTATATATCGGTCAAAAGCGATATGAATTCGTTTGGGGCGATAGTAATGATCGACACCCGTGATAGTAGCCGCTGACCACCCGCGCTACTCTCTGCCCATGAACTACCTCGCGCACCTTCACCTGGGCGGCGATCGGCCCGCCCAACTGCTCGGCAGCCTCTATGGCGACTTCGTCAAGGGGCCGCTCGCCGGCCAGTGGCCCGCCGAGATCGAAGCTGGCATCCGCCTGCACCGGCGCATCGATGCCTTCACCGACAGTCACGCCTTGATACACAGTGCCAAGGCGCGCTTCCCCAGCGAGCGCCGACGCATGGCTGGCGTGCTCCTGGACGTGTTCTTCGACCACTGCCTGGCCCGCGACTGGGGGCGATTCTCCGGCGAACCGCTGGAGCACTTCACCCAACGGGTCTACGGTGTACTGGGCCGCACGCCCGGCCTTCCGGAGCGTCTGGCGCGTATTGCACCGCGCATGGCCGCGCAGGACTGGCTCGGCAGTTATCGGGAGTTCGAGGTGCTGCAGGACGTGGTGGTCGGGATGTCCCGACGCCTGTCCAGGCCGTCCCTGCTGGACGGCGCCTGGGACGAGCTGGATCGCCTGTACGAGCCGTTGAGCAGCGATTTCCGTGAGTTCTATCCCGAACTGCAGGCGTTTGTCAGAAATCTGCCGAATTCGATGGGCGGTCCGGCCTGACTTGATATGTGTCAACCGCCCGACGGTCCATCGCGTGTGCAATAGACACATCTGAAGGACGACGAGAGGAGCAGCATGATGAAGTCGTTAATGGTCGCAACGGATCTGTCCGGCCGTTCCGAAAAGGCTTTGCACCGTGCGGCAGCGCTCGCCACGCGCTACGCCTGTCCCTGGACCGTGCTCTACGTGGTCGATGAAGACCAGCCCTCGGCGCTGGTCGAGCAGGAAGTCACCCAGGTGCGCCTGATGCTCGAGGCACGGCTGGTGGAACTCACCGAACTGGGCGGCACCTGCCCGAAACTGCTGGTGGAACGCGGCGATCCGAATCAGCAGATCCTCGCCGCGGCGAAGAAACTGAACTGCGAAATGCTAGTGATGGGCGCGCACCGCAAGAGCGTGCTGCGCGACATCTTCGTCGGCACCACGGTCGAACGAGTGCTGCGCGCCGGGCAACTGCCGGTGCTGGTGGTCAACCAGCCGGCCGGCGGCCAGTACCGCGACCTGCTGATCGCCCTCGATACTTCGCCCGCCTCTGCCCACGCGGTAGAAGTGGCCGATGAGCTGGGCCTGCTCGAGGGCGCTGTGCGCCGGGGCGTCTACGCCTTCAGCCCGCTGGCCAAGGGCATGATGCAGTACTCCGGGGTGAGCGAGGAGCGTATCGACGAATTCGTCGGCACCGAGTCGCGCCAGGCGGTGGACGATCTGAAGAAGTTCCTCCACGAGCACCACCTGGAGGAACGCGTCGACGAACAACTGGTGGCCGTCGGGCTGCCGGGCAATGTGTTGCAGCGGATGGTCGACAAGCATCGGCCCGATCTGCTGGTCATGGGTACTCGGGGTATGGGTGGGATCAAGCGTGCCCTGATCGGCAGTGTTGCCGACTACGCTCTGCGCGAACTGGATTGTGACATCCTGGTCGTGCCGCCGGAGGCTTGAGCCTTCGGCGCCTGGAGACTGTTTTCAGGTTGCGTCGGGCGGCTCGAGGGTGCCGCCCGGCGCAGTTTGAAAGCCGTTTCGTCAGAGTGGGAACCCGTCGGCCGTAGGTTACGGCGGGCTCCAAACCCTCTTCGTTTTCCCTGCCGCTTTCGTGGCAGGCCTCAGGCCGCGATGGCCGACTCTTCCTGAACGTCACACACCACTGCGTGGATCGCGGCATGCGCCTGCCTGGCCAGCAGGTTGCGGTCCTGGTGGGCGCTGGAGAGTGCCGGCAGCAGGTGGACCTCCACCACACCCCGATCATTGTCGAACAGGCGCTTCAGGTGGCTGACCAGATCATCGTCGCCAATGAACGGCGCCAGCTCGCACGCCTGGTCGTTGCGGCGGTAGCGCAGCGCCACCGGCTGCACCGGCACGCCGGCTTCGATGGCGCTGGCCATCAGGCGGCCGTGGAAGGTGCGCAGGCCCTGGCCGTCGGTGGTGGTGCCTTCGGGGAAGACCAGCAGCGAACGGCCGCGCGACAGGTGCGTGGCCAGCTGCGCATTGATCATCCGCGCGTCGCCCGAGCCACGGCGGATGAACAGCGTCCCGGCTTTCTCTGCCAACCAGCCGGCCACCGGCCACTGGCGCACTTCCGCCTTGGACAGGAAGGTCAGCGGCAGCAGCCCGCCCAGCAGTGGAATATCGACCCAGGACACATGGTTGGAGACCCACAGCATCGGCTGTCGGGGCAATTCGCCGTACACCCGCAGCTCGAAGGGCAGGGCGGCGGTCAAGCGCGCCAGGAACCAGCGCGTCAGGCGCTGGCGCACGGGCATCCGGTCGCCGGGCAGGCGCTCCAGCAGGCTGACGAAGCTGGCCAGCGCGAGGCCCACCAGCAGCAATGACAGCAGGCGGGCGACGCGCAGCCAGGCGCGCAGGCTGCGCATCAGACCGCGGCCTTGAAGTGACGGGCGTAGCGCGGGCAGAGCTCGTCGCGCTTGAGCAGGATGAACACGTCGGCAACGCCGAAGTCCGGGTCCCAGCAGGGCTCGCCGCAGATCTTCGCGCCCAGGCGCATGTAGGCCTTGAGCAGCGGCGGCAGCTCGGCGGTGAGGTTGTCCGGCACGTCCATCGGCGGCAGCGGGGTCTTCGGCTCGGCGCGCAGGTTCTGCTGGCACAGGTAGCGGTCGCGCAGGCGCTGCATCACGGCGCGGGCCTGGATGCCGCCGTCGCGCATGGGGATGCTGGCGCAGCCCATCAGGTAGCGGTAGCCGCCTTCGTTGAGCACTTCGGCCAGTTCGCTCCAGAGTACGGCGATGGTGCCGCCGTTGCGGTAGTCCGGGTCGACGCAGGTACGGCCGATTTCCAGCACCGGGCCCTGCAGGTTGTCCAGGCCGTCGAGGGCGAATTCCTCTTCGCTGTAGAAGCGGCCCAGGCGCTGCGCTGCGCGGTGGTCGAGCAGGCGGGTGGTGGCCACCAGCGCGCCGGTGTTCAGGTCGCGTACGCCGATGTGAGCGCAGTGGCGGTCGTAGTCGTCCATGTCCAGGCCCTGGTCGGCGCCATTGAGCTGGGCGTCGAATTCGCTGCTGAACACGCGGTAACGCAGGGCCTGGGCTTCGCGCAGGGCGCGGGCGCCGCGCAGACGCACGGCCTTGAGACGGCGTTCTGCCGGGGTGTCACAGGAGAGGGCGATCTGACTCATGCGAGTGCCTCCGTGAACCGGCCATGCGGGTTGCGGCCGGTCGGCTTTGTTGTGCAAGCTCAGGCTAGGAATGACCGGTGTCACGCCCATGACGGTGCGGTGATGCTTGTATGACAAGAACAACGACCTCGAACGAAGGAGCGCCGCGATGCCCTGGAAATGCCTGCTCGGCCCGCAGGACCGACTGCCGCCCGGCCTGGCCCTGGACGACTGGTACGCCGAACTGCTGACGCGCGCAGGGGGTGCCGGCAGCTTCGAACTGGCGGTACTCGGCGGTCGTCTGGCGACATCGCCGGGGCTGGCTTTCCTCGCAGGTTACCAGGCGGCCCTGCGCGCCCTCTGGCCGGCCGCCCCGCGCAGCCTCGGCGCGCTGTGCGTGACCGAGAAGAAGAGCGTGCGCCCCGCCGACCTGCAGACTCGCCTCGACGGCCTGGTGCTGCACGGCCGCAAGGACTTCGCCACCGCCGCCGACAGCGCGGCCTGGTGGCTGGTCGCCGCACTTGACGAGGACGAGGGCGAGTACCCGCGCATCGCCATGACGGTGGTGCAAGCTGGTGCCCCCGGGGCGAAACTGGAGGCGCTGCCGGCCCTGCCGCTGATGCCCGACATTCCCCACGCCCGCCTGCTGCTCGACGGCGCCCACTGCGAGCGCCTGCCCGGCGATGGCTGGGATGCCTACAGCAAGCCCTTCCGCACCCTGGAGGACACCCATGTGCTGGCGGCGGTCTGTGCCTGGCTCTATGGGCTGGCCGTGGATCAGCAGTGGCCGGCGGAGCTGAACCTGCGCCTCATCGGCGTACTGGCCGGTTGCGCGGAGGTCAGCCGACAACCTGCCTCGCAGCCGGAAACCCATCTGCTGCTGGCTGGCGTTTTCAGCCAGTTCGAAGGCCTCGCTGCTGCACTGGACGCCGCGTTTGCCACCGGCGCTGCGGAGTTGGCCGCGATCTGGAAACGCGATCAGGGCGTGCTCGCCATCGCTGGCGCCGCACGGGCCAAACGCCTGGCAGCGGCGAGGGTGGCAATGGGCCTTGACCCACGTCAGTGAGGGCTGAGGGAGGGGACGTTAGCCTTACAGAAGCTTCTGAGATACCTAGAAATTTCCGCAGGGCTACCCACTGTTTTCCCTCCCACTGCTTTAGGAAATCCCCTCATGCGACGCGAACCCATCGTGCTGTTCGACGACGGTAAGCACCAATGCCTGTGTTTCGACGATCTGGTCAGCGGCGACGGTGTGCAATCCAACCAGTTCCTCATCGTCGACCACGACAAGCGCCTGCTGCTCGATCCGGGCGGCGACCTGACCTACACCCCGCTGTCCCTGGAACTCTCCAAGCTGTTCCCGCTGCAGGACCTGGACTACATCTTCGCCTCGCACCAGGACCCGGACATCATCGCCGCCCTGGACAAATGGCTGCTGCACACCCGCGCCAAGGTCATCTGTTCCAAGCTCTGGGCGCGCTTCCTGCCGCACCTCACGGCCAGCTACCTGGCGGTCAGCCACGGCATCTCCACCTATGACCGTGTCATCCCGCTGCCGGACCGTGGCGAGTCGGTGCAACTGGGTCGCTGCCAGTTGAAGATGATCCCCGCGCACTTCCTCCACTCGGTGGGCAACTTCCAGGTCTACGACCCGATCAGCAAGATCCTCTTCTCCGGCGACATGGGCGCCTCCCTGGTTGATGACGCCAGCCCGGTGCAGGACTTCGCCGCCCACGTGCCGCACATGGAAGGCTTCCACCGCCGCTACATGGCGTCGAACAAGGTCGGCCGCCTGTGGGCCAACATGGTTCGCCGCCTGGACATCGAGATGATCGTCCCGCAGCACGGCCGGCCCTTTGTGGGCAAGGCCATGATCGGCGCCTTCCTCGACTGGATCGCCGATCTGCAGTGCGGCATGGACCTCATGGGGCCGGACGACTACCAGGTGCCGCGCTGACCGATTGCGCCAATCGTCCTTGATTACGGCACGATCGGCGCTTAATCCGTCATCTTCACCGTGCTAGGGTGCGGGCCGACCTGATAACAAGAGGCCCGCCGATGCCCTTTGCCCCCTTCCGCCCAGCGCTGCGCGCGCTGGCGCTGGCCACCTGCCTGCTCAGCAGCCATGCCCACGGTGCCGAAACCTGGCCCGAGGCCGACTGGCCCCATGGCGCCACGCCCAGCGGCGCCGCCGTGCAGGCATTCGAAAACTACGCCTTCCCCACCCGTGATGACGGCACCCGCAAGGGCGTGCGCACTGACGCCGTGGTCGTCATCCGCGATGGCCAACTGATCTACGAACGCTACGCCGGCCCGACCCGTGCCGAGACGCCGCACCTGGCCTGGTCGATGAGCAAGAGCGTCATGGCCAGCGTCCTCGGCGTGGCCTTTGGCGAGGGAAAATTCCAGCTCGACGACCCGGTCGCCACGCATTACCCGGCCTTCGCCGACCATCCGGACATCACGATGCGCGACCTGCTGCACTGGGCCTCGGGCCTGGCCTGGCAGGAAGAGTACGAATACGCGCCGGTGCGCTCCTCGGTGGTGGCAATGCTCTATACCCGTGGCCGCGACGACATGGCCAGGTTCACCGCCGGCTTCCCGGCCGACGCCGAGCCGGGCAAGCGTTTCCGCTATTCCAGCGGTGACAGCAACGTGCTCTCCGCCACGCTCAAGCAGATGGTCGGCAAGGACTACGCGAACTACCCGTGGACCGCGCTGTTCGAGCCGCTGGGTATCCAGTCCGCCGTGTGGGAGCGCGACGCCAGTGGCACCTTCGTCGGCTCCTCCTACGCCTACATGACTGCCCGCGACATGGCGCGCATCGGCCTGCTGATGGAGCGTGGTGGTCGCTGGAAGGAGCGCCAGCTGCTGCCGCAGGACTGGCTGACGTTCGTCCTCGCCCCTTTCCCCGAGTACCAGCCGAAAACCGAGAAACCCGGCGAAGCGGTACCCGGCGGCCAGTGGTGGCTCAACCGTCCGGTGGCCGGCTCGCCCGCGCCCTGGCCGGATGCGCCCGAGGACACCTTCGCCGCCCTAGGCCACTGGGGCCAGGCGCTGTACGTGATCCCCGAGCAGAAACTGGTGATCGTCCGCTACGCCGACGACCGTGATGGCAGCTACCAGCACGACACCTTCCTCAAGCTTGCCCAGGCGGCCTTCGCCCACGGGGAGGTGCAGCCATGATCCGCCGTCATCCGATCCTCACCGCCCTGGTCCTGCTGCTGCTCGTGCTGGTCACCACGGCCTGGCAGAACCGCGTCCACCTTGCCGCCTTCCCCGGCATCATCGGCGCCTACACCGCCAAGGAGTACTGCTCCTGCCGCTACGTTATGGGGAACTCGGCGGACTATTGCCGGGCCTATACCAAGCAGTACGTGCCGACCAGCGCCTTCCTCGACGACGAAGCGCGCAAGCGGGTGACCGCGCGTGGCCTCGGCAGTACGCAGACAGCCGCCTGGCTCAGTGCGCGCGAGGGATGCCAACTGATGCCCGAGGCGGATGAATTGCCCGATACGGGCAACCACTGACGGGCGCGCTCCACGGAGCGGGGCGACCCGCTTCGGAGGGCGAATGCATTCTTTTGTAACAGGAGCTGTGTGCGCGTTGCTGGCATTGGCCAGCCCCCTGGCTCTGGCCGAATGGCAACTGGACAGTGACAGCTCGCGGATCAGCTTTGTCTCGGTCAAGCGCGGCAAGATGGCAGAGGTACAGCGCTTCGATCGCCTGTCCGGGCAGATCGACGACAAGGGCGCAGTCCGCGTGGTGGTGCCGCTGGAGTCCATCGACAGCGGCCTGGCGCTGCGCGACGAGCGCATGCGCAACTCCTTCTTCGAGATCGAACGCTTCCCCGAGGCGATCATCAGCAGCCAGCTGGACCTCAGCCGTTACGACGACCTGCAGGTCGGCCAGTCGCGCCAGGAAACCGTGGACTTCAACCTCGACCTGCACGGCCAGCAGCGCCGCCTCAAGTCCGAGGTGCTGGTCAGCCGCCCCAGCGAGAGCCGCATCGAAGTCACGACCATGGAGCCGCTGGTGCTCAAGCTGATCGACTTCGACCTGGAAGAAAAGCTGGAGCCGCTCAAGGAGGTTGCCAATGTGCCGTCCATTACTCCTGAGGTGCCGGTGTTTGCGGTGTTGGGGTTCAATCAGGTGATCAAGCAGGCGCCGTGATACACACGCCATGACCCTGTAGGAGCGGGCCCTGCCCGCGATCCGCCGGCAGGGCCGGCGCCTCCCTTCGCTCTGCTGTTGCAGGTTTGCCGCGTTGGCTTGGGCATTCCTGCGTCGCGTCGGCGTGCGCTCAGATTCCTGGTTTCGCCCCCTCGGGCGAGTTACTTTTCCAAACGACGGAAGGCCGCCCCCCGAAAAGTAACCAAAAGGCTTGCCCCGGACATCCGGTTTTTCGCTTAGGCGAAAAATACCCTCGTTGAAGCGAAGTTTCAGGGGCACGCGCTGACGGGCCATCCCTGGCCCGACAGCGCTCTCGCGGCATCCATGCCGCTCAACCCCAGAAACTCCGCTTCAACGAGGCCTCCTGAACGGGGCGTTCGGAGTGTGCTGAGATTTGTCTGGAAGTCTTCAAGAGCTAGAGCTAGAGCCAGAGCCATGCCGAGACATGTGGCTTTTCGTAGGACCGAGGGGGGCGCCTAGCCCTTGCTCGCGAACCGCACGGCACAGCCTCAATCGCGAAAACAGCCGGCTTTATGCTTGCGCCACAATCGCCGGCACGTCCGGCTGGAAGCGAAACCCGGACCCCACGCTGCAACTGGAAGCGCTGATGAGCACGAAGGTGAGCAGCAGGATGGTCTTCATGGCGGTGCTCCTGTCATTCAGGATTGGACAGTCTCCAGTCTAGGTCGCGCCGCGCGATGCGCGCCGAAGGTCAGGAAGCTGCCCGCCGCGAATAGCCAGGCGCTGATCCCGCCGTAGCCGAGCACCCAGCCGAACCCCTGAACCAGTGCCGCGCGAGCGCCATCCGGGTCGTCCGAACCCAGCCGGCCGCTGGCGATGCTGGCAGCCAGTTGCAGCTTCTCGCCGCCGTCCACGCCGTGCAGCGCAGCGGCGACGCCGGAGAGCAGGATCAGCCCCATCACCGCGATGTTGATCGCCAGGGAAATCATCCGTGCGCTCATGTCGATGCCCGAGGCCATGCCGGCGCGGGCGGCGGGCACGGCGGCGGTGGAGGCATTGGTTACCGTGGTGTTGGTCAGGCCCAGGCCGATGCCGGCGAGCACGCAGCCGGGCAGCAGGGTCAGCCAGCTGGCATGGTCCACGGCGCTGCCCCAGAGCATCAGGAAGAAGCCGGCGCCGATCACGAACATCCCGCCGGGGATCACCCAGCCCGGCTGGAAACGATGCGCCAGGCGCTCGGCAATCGGCGGCACCACCAGCGTCGGCAAGGTGTAGGCGAGCAGCGACCAGCCGGCCTTCACGTCGTCGTAGCCGAGCACGCCGTGGTAGTAGACCGGCAGGTAGATCATCAGTGGCCAGAAGCTCACGTTCATTCCGGCCGAGGCGAACATCGCGCCGGAGAACGCGCGGATACGCAGCACCGAGAAGTCGAACATCGGATGGGCGACGCGGCGCTCGATCAGGACGAAGGCTGCCAGGCTCGCGAGGCTGAGCAGCAGGATCGCCAGCGCCGCCGGACTGGCGAACCCCATGTCGGCGCCCTGGGTGATGTAGAACACCGTCCCGAGTACTGCCAGCGACAGCGTCAGCATGCCGCCGAGGTCGAGCTGTTCGGCGTCCGGGTCGCGCGACTCCACCGCGCCGTACTGCGCCAGCGCGAGGGTGAGCAGGGCGAGCGGGCCATGCACCAGGAACACCCACTGCCAACTGGCCAACGCGACGATGGCACTGCCGACGATCGGGCCGAAGCCCAGGCCGATGCCGAACACCACGCCCCAGGCGGCGAAGGCGCGCACGCGCTCGGCCGGGTCGCTGAACTGACTGGTCAGTACGGCCACCTGGCAGATCAGCATGACGCCGCCCGCCGCGCCTTGCAGGAAACGTCCGGCGATCATGGTCGGCATGTCGGCCGCCAGCCCGCAGAGCAGCGAGGTCAGGCCGAACAGCGCCAGGCTGATGACGAACAGGCGCTTGCGGCCGAAGCGGTCGGCGAGGGTGCCAGCGGCCATCAATACGCTGGTGACGGCGATGGTGTAGGCGTTCATCACCCACTGCAGATCCTGGAAGTCGCCGTGCAGCACGCGCTCCAGGGCGGGGAGGCTGGCCGGCACGCTGGAGATTTCCAGGCCGAACATCATCGAGGACAGGCACACCGCTGCCAGGGCGATGAGGTTTCTGGGATTGACGCTTGTGGGGTGGTGGAGGGCAGTCATGAGTGGGGCTCCGTATTCCGAGCGATCATTGTCGAGAAGAACAGGGTTCCCCATTGGCTCAATTTCGTCCCATCATTGAGTCTTTCCAGGATTCAAACGGGCCGCCCTATGGATGACCGACTCGATGGCATCGCCACCTTTGTCCAGGTGGTGGACGCCGGCAGCTTCGCCCTTGCCGCAGAGCGCCTGAACCTCACGCGCTCGGCCGTGGGCAAGGCGATTGCGCGGCTGGAGGCACGCCTCGGTGTGCGCCTGCTGCAGCGCACCACGCGCAGCCAGAGCCTCACCGATGACGGCCAGGTGTTCTACGACAGCTGCGTGCGCGCCTTGGCCGAACTGGATGCCGCACACATCGCGCTGGAGGGTGGACGGCTGGAGCCGCGTGGACGCCTGCGGATCAGCGTGCCGATCTCCTTCGGCCACCTCTGCGTGGTGCCACTCATGCTGGCGCTGGCGCGGCAGTACCCGTCGCTGAAGATCGATCTGTCCTTCACCGATCGTCGTGTGGACCTCGTGGAAGAGGGCTTCGACCTCGCCGTGCGCATCGGTCCTCTCGGCGACAGCGCCACGCTCGCCGCGCGCAAGCTGGGCGTGCAATACACCAGCATTGGCGCCGCGCCCTCGTACATCGCCGAACACGGCTTGCCCGGGAATCTGGACGACCTTGCCGGCCATTCGGCCATCAGCTACTCGGTTGCGGGCGTTACCTCGCCCTGGGACCTGCGCGACGACGATGGCCAGGCCAAGCGCATCGACATCGACCCGCAACTGAGCATGGATGACCTGCAGGCCATCACCGCCGCCGCCGTGGCCGGCTTCGGCCTGGCGCGCCTGCCGTCCTGGCTGCTGGCGCGGCACGTCAAGCTGGGCGAACTGGTCGTGGTGACGGGGCGCTGCAACCTGCCGCCGCTGGAAATCCACGCCGTGTGGCCGAAGACCCGCTACATGCCGTCGAAGATCCGCTGCGCCATCGATGCGCTGGTCGCCGGAATTCCCGCGCTGCTGGCCGACTGAACCATTGGCGCCATGGCGTGCCCAATGGGCTCGCCGGTCGGCCGGTTTGCAAGCCGACGGCGGGCCGCTATCGTTGGCCGCTGATCCATCCGTTTTTCATGTAAGGGATTTCATGCGCTCGTTGTTCGCTTTCCTCGTCGCGGCCTGTTTCGCCGCTTCCGCCCAGGCTGCCTGGTACCTCGACTACGAGTCCTCGCGGTTGACCTTCGTCACCACCAAGAACGCCGATATCGCCGAGGTGAACCGCTTCCTGGTGATGCACGGCAAGGTGGAGGAACAGGGGCAGGTGGAGCTGCGTATCGAGATGGACTCGGTGAATACCGGCATTCCGCTGCGCGATGAGCGCCTGCGCGACCAGTTGTTCGACACCGAGAAATTCCCCGAGGCGCGGGTCACGTCGCGCATCGACCTGCGTCCCATCACGGATCTCGCCAGCGGCGTGCAGTTGGAGACACGCCTGCCATTGCGTCTGGAGTTGAACGGCCAGGCGAAGGACTACCGCACCGACGTGCTGATCACCCGCCTCGATGAGCACCGCTTCCAGGTAGTGACCCTTTCGCCGCTGGTGATCAATGCCGCCGATTTCGGCCTCGCGCCGGGCGTGGCACAGCTGCGCAAACTGGCCGGGCTGAAGAGCATCGGCCTGTCGGTGCCGGTGGGCGCCGTGCTGATCTTCGCCTCGCGGTGAGCGGCCCGATCTTCCCCTGGCGGACGGGCAACCGTTTCGCCCTGCTCTGCGATGGCGTGCGCTTCTTCCCGCGCATGTTCGCCAGCATCGACAGTGCCGAGCGGCAGATCGAACTCGAACTCTACCTGGTCGAAAGCGGCAGTTGCGCCGAGGCACTGCTGGACCGCCTGCTCGCCGCTCTTGGGCGCGGCGTGAAGGTGCGCTGCCTGTTCGACGCGTTCGGCAGCCTGAAGCTGTCCAGCGCCTGGACGCGGCAACTGGTCGAGGCGGGCGGCGAGTTGCGCTACTACAACCCGCTGAACTGGAAGGCCGGCATCCGCAACCTGTACCGCGACCACCGCAAGCTGCTGCTGGTGGACGAGCGCATTGCCTATGTCGGCGGCACCGGCGCCACCGACGAGTTCTGGTCCGCGCGGGAGAATCGCAGCGACTGGCACGAAGTGATGGTGGAGATGACCGGCCACATCGTCGCCGACTGGCAGCGTCTGTTCGAGCGGCAATGGAACGCCTGCCTCGGCGTTCGGGCGTGGAAGCCCCGAGAGGAAGTCCTGCTGACCCGCCTGCCGCCCATCCCTCATTACGGTGAGGGCCTGGCCCGCGTGGCCTACGCCGACGCCGGCCAGCACCGCGACATCCTCCAGGCGCTGGTGCGTTCGCTGCGCGGCGCGCACCAGCGCGTCTGGCTGGCGACGCCCTATTTCCTGCCGACCTGGAAGGTCCGCCGCGCCCTGCGCAAGGCGGCCCAGCGCGGTGTGGACGTGCGGCTGCTGCTCACCGGACGCCTGACCGATCACGCGCCGGTGCGCTACGCTGGTCAGCGCTATTACCCGAGCCTGTTACGCGCCGGGGTGAAGATCTTCGAGTACCAGCCGCGCTTCCTTCATCTGAAGATGGCGCTGGTGGATGACTGGGTCAGTGTCGGCTCGTGCAACTTCGATCATTGGAACCTTCGCTTCAATCTGGAGGCCAATGTAGAAGCGTTCGATCCGGCATTTACCGCAGCGGTGGCCGACTGCCTGGCCGCCGATTTCGCGCAGAGCCGCGAGATCGACCTGGATTTCTGGCGTGCGCGCCCCTGGTGGAAACGCCTGCGCGAGCGCCTGTGGGGCTCGCTGGACCGGCTGGTGGTGAACTTCCTCGACCGCCGCCGCTGATGTTGCAGTTGTTCGTCTAGTCGGGAGGAGAGAAGCGTGGACACAGTACAAAAAAAGGAGCGTTTCATCGGGCTGGAATGGCTGCGCTTCCTGATGGGGCTCTACGTGGTGATCTACCACACCCTGCACAGCTATCCGGCGGAGCAGAAGTTCGCCGGCCTCGATGACCTCACTGCCCTCGGCTTCTTCGCCACCAGCACCTTCTTCGTGCTGTCCGGCTTCCTGCTCTGCCACGTCTACGTCACCGACGGGCAGCTGCGCGAAAGCCCGCGCAGCTTCTTCACCAAGCGCCTGTCCAACCTCTACCCGCTGCACATCTTCTCGATCCTGCTGACCATCGCCGTGCTGCTGGTGGTGAGCGGGCTGGGCATCGGCCCGGACCTGGACCAGGCGACGCCGCGCTTCGTCATCTATGACACCAACGAAGCCATCGGCCGGCTGCAGCCGGAGCTGTTCCACCACTGGATGAGCGACCGCGAGCTGCTGTTCAACAGCATCCTCCAGCTCACCATGCTGCAGGCGTGGAACCCGTATTACCTGACCTTCAATGCGCCGCTCTGGTCGTTGTCGACGCTGTTCTTCTTCTACCTCTGCTTCCCCTTCGTCGCGCCGCGCCTGGCACGTCTGCAGAACAAATGGCGCTGGCTGCTGGCTCTGTGGATTCTCTACCTGATCCCGCCAATCCTGGTGGTCGCCAGCGAGCAGTACGGCATGCCGTGGACCGGCCTGCTGCACCGTAACCCGCTGCTGCGTTTGCCGGAGTTCCTCAGCGGCATCCTCGCCTACGGGCTGTTCCGCGAGTACAAGGACGCCGGTCGCCTGCCGGGGCGCGGGATGCTGGTGGTCATGGGGGCCTTCGTGCTGGCGAATTTCCTCGTCGCCGATTACCTCTACACCCACGGCGCCAAGTACTGGTACTTCCTGCTGCACAACGGGCTGCTGCTGCCGGCGCAGTTGGTGCTGGTGTACATGAGCGCCTTGCCGCGCGATCCGCAGAACCACCTGATCCGTCATTGGTCGCCTCGCCTGGGAGCGGCTTCGCTGTCGTTGTTCGCGCTGCACGTGCCGTTGTTCACCCTGTTCTCGCGTACCGAGAAACTGATCCGCGCACCGGGCGACTGCCTGGATGACTGGGCTTATTGCGTGGACGCCGCGACTCACCAGCAGCTGTCGCTGTGGCTGTACCCGCTGTTCCTGCTGTTCATGGTTACCAGTTGCGTGCTGGTGCAGGAGCGCTGTGTGGTGCCGGTGCGCAAATGGCTGGTGCGCCACCTGCTGCCGGCGCCACCCGCACCGCCGACCACGCGACGACGGGTGGTGACGGAATCCTGATGTGGGGCCGCCGGCCTTGCCGACAGATCGCGGGCGTGGCCCGCTCCTACAGGGAAATGGAAGCCCGTCGGTTACCAGCCGGAGAGTCATCCGGCCTTGCTGCAGGAGCGGGCCATGCCCGCGAACACCGCGATAGCGGTGCCATCGAACAGTACGGGCCTGTCGGCCAGATCGCCGGCGCTCAGCGCACCTGGGCCTGCCAGTCGTTGAGGTTGTAGTAGTTGGTCACCCGCGCCACCTGGCCGTCGCGCAGCTCGAAGAACGCGCCGGCCGGCAGCACGTAAGTCTGCCCGTCAGCTGGCGGCAGCCCTTCGTCGGTCTTCAGGTACTCGCCATGCACGACGAACTCGGCAGCGCCACGCTTGCCGTCGTCGCTGGTCATCACCACGATATCCGCCAGGCGTTCGCGGTAGCAGCGGTTCATGTGTTCCATGAAGCTGGCGAACGCCGCCTTGCCGGACTGGCGCTCCCCCTGGTTGATGTCGTGGACCACTTCCTCGTGCAGCAGGTCGAGGAAAGCCGGCATGTCGCCGGCGTTGAACGCGGCGTAATAGGCATTGATCAGGGCCTTGGCGTGCATGGGTATGCTCCTGTCGCGGACGGGACTCGGGGATTGTTCGGGGCCCATGATAGGTTGTCGCGAAGGCCGCCACTTTGCCGGTTGCGGCATCTCGCGGACGAAAACGACCATGCCCACGGAAATCCGCCTGCTCAGCGGCGACGCGATTCGCCCCTTCATCGATGACCTGGCGCGCCTGCGCATCACCGTGTTCCGCGAGTATCCCTACCTCTACGACGGCAGCCCGGAGTACGAGGCCAACTACCTGGAAACCTACGTGCGCTCGGCCTGGAGCCTGTGCGTGCTGGTGCTCGATGGCGGCCGGGTGGTGGGCGCCTCGACCGGGCTCCCGCTGCAGGACGAGACCGAGGAATTCCAGCGGCCGTTCCTGGCGCTGGGCTGGAACCCCGACCGCATCTTCTACTTCGGCGAATCGGTGCTCCTGCGCGAGTACCGCAACGCCGGCCTCGGCCTGCGCTTCTTCGAGGAGCGCGAGCGCTATGCTCGCGGTCTGAACCGCTTCGACTGGTGTGCCTTCTGCGCGGTGCAGCGTCCGCAGGACCATCCCGCACGGCCTGCCGGATACCGCACGCTGGACAGCTTCTGGCTGCAGCGTGGGTTCACGCCGCGTCCGGAAATGCAGACCGAATACCGCTGGCGCGACGTGGGCGAGCAATGGGAGACCGCCAAGCCGATGAACTTCTGGCTCAAGGACCTGACCTGATGATCCGCGTCGCTGCGCTGCGGAACGCTTGAACGTCCTCGTCTGAGCAGACCCGGACTTTCGACGGGTGGCAAGGCGCGATGCCGTGGTTATGCTCCGGGCATAACCATAAGAGGGACTTTCCATGCTCCGACTGGCCCTGTGCGCCTTTCTCCTGATGCTGGCCGGCTGCAGTTCGCCTGGCGCGTTCTTCGGCGCGGTGGACGGGCCGCCGTTCGGTGCGCTGCCGGCGGATTCGCAGCAGGCCACGGTGTACCTCTACCGGCCGCAGAACCAGTGGTCCGACGAGGAGCTGGAGGCCCCCGGGCTGTTCCTCAACAACGAGCTGATCGGCAGCCTGCCGAGCAACGGCTACTTCGCCCTGCACTTCGCGCCCGGCAGCTATCCCCTGCAGATGCGCCGGCCGCTGCTGGGCAGCTTCTGGACCTTCTTCGCCGGCGGCAGCCTGGACTTCACGCTGATCGCCGGCTTTACCCTGGAAGCCCGCGCCGGCGAGGTCTACTACCTGCGCTACGACGAGACCCACACCCCGCCCAAGTACGAACACACCGCCGGGCAGGGCGCTGGCCCGCTGCAACTGGTGGGCAAGGAACTCGGCTCGCGTGAGATCCCCGCCACGCGGCAGGTGCAGGAGCCGGTGAGCATTGCGGCCAGCGGCAAGGAGGTCGAAGGACCGGGGTTCTGGCAACGGATGGGCATGTAGTAACGGCCTATTACCCGCTTTCTGCGCCGCTGGCTAATCTGACCGGGTCGCCCGCCGTCGTCTGCGGGCCTTAGCCGAAAGGAGCCCGAGAGATGGCCGCGAAGAAGATCCTGATGCTGGTCGGCGACTACGCCGAAGACTACGAAACCATGGTGCCGTTCCAGGCGCTGCTGATGGTCGGGCACATCGTCCATGCTGTCTGCCCGGACAAGAAGGCCGGCCAGAGCATCCGTACCGCCATCCACGATTTCGAAGGCGACCAGACCTACAGCGAGAA
>CBIGPF010000006.1:0-66916 GCA_966191535.1 uncultured Pseudomonas sp.
AGGGGACGAACTTGCCGCCCTCGGCCACCGGGGTCTTCCAGAACGCGATCTTGTCGAACTGGTTGTAGCCGTTGGTGGCGCAGCCTTCGGCACCGAGCAGGGTGCTGGCCTTGCAGCCTTCGGGTACGGCCGGCACGGAGCCGAACCAGGCCGCCACGTCGCCCTGGACCTTGGGCTCCAGCGACCAGTTCAGCCACTTGTAGGCGCAGCTCGGGTGCTGGGCTTCGGCGTGCAGCATGGTGGTGTCGGCCCAGCCGGTGACGCCTTCTTTCGGGAACACGGTGGCGATCGGCTGACCTTCGGCCTTCAGGGCGTTGGCCTGGTACGGCCAGGCGCTGGAGGCGGCGACGCCTTCGTTCTTGAAGTCGCTCATCTGCACGGTGGTGTCGTGCCAGTAGCGGTGGATCAGGTCATGCTGCTTGCGCAGCAGTTCGACCACGGCGGCGTACTGCTTCTCGTCGAGCTGGTACGGATCGGTGATGCCCAGCTCCGGCTGGGTCGCCTTCAGGTACAGCGCGGCGTCGGCGACGTAGATCGGGCCGTCGTAGGCCTGCACGCGGCCCTTGTTCGGCTTGCCGTCGGGCAGGTTCTGGGCGTCGAACACGACTTTCCAGCTGTCCGGTGCGGTGGGGAATATCTTGGTGTTGTACATCAGCAGGTTCGGGCCCCACTGGTACGGCGCGCCGTAGGTCTTGCCGTTGACCACGTACCAGGCGGCGTCCTTCAGGCGCGGGTCGATGTTCTTCCAGTTGGGGATCAGCGACGGATCGATCGGCTGCACGCGCTTGCCGTAGATCAGGCGCAGGGAGGCGTCGCCCGAGGCGGTGACCAGGTCGTAGCCGCCCTTGGCCATCAGGCTGACCATCTCGTCGGAGGTGGCAGCGGTCTTCACGTTGACCTGGCAGCCGGTGTCCTTCTCGAACTGGGTGACCCAGTCGTAGTTCTTGTCGGACTGGCCGCGCTCGATGTAACCGGGCCAGGCGATGATGTCCAGGCGGCCTTCGCCCTTGCCGACTTCCTTCAGGGCCTCGGCGGCCTGGACGCCGGCGCTGGCCAGCAGGGCGGTGGTGATGGCACTGAGCAGTGCGGTCTTGCGCATCGGGTGTCTCCCTCTCGTTGTTGTCTCTATTGGTGGGGCAGTTCAATCGAGCAACAGCCCTCTGACGGCTTGGCGTCGGGGCGTTTCTTATATGCCGGCGGGCGGCCCCGCCGGATGGTTCAATCCAGTCGCTGGCCGTGGCGCGCCATGATGTGCCGCACCACGCTGTAGTCCTGCAGCGAATCGCTGGACAGGTCCTTGCCGTAACCCGAGCGCTTGAGCCCGCCGTGGGGCATTTCGCTGGCGAGCATGAAATGGGTGTTGATCCAGGTGCAGCCGTACTGCAGGCGGTTGGCGATCTGGAAGGCCTTGTCGAGGTTCTGCGTCCACACCGAGGAGGCCAGGCCGTACTCGGATTCGTTGGCCCACTCGACGGCCTGCTCCAACTGGTCGAAGCGCGTCACGGTGACCACCGGGCCGAACACCTCGCGCTGGACGATCTCGTCCTGCTGCTTGCAGCCGGCCAACAGGGTCGGCTGGTAGTAGAAACCAGGGCCCGAATGCACGGCGGCGCCGGTGACGCGCTCGATGTGCGGCTGGCCGAGGGCGCGCTCGACGAAGCTGGCGACGCGGTCGCGCTGGCGGGCGCTGATCAGCGGGCTGATCTCGTTATCGGCGTCGCGCTTGCGGGCGAAGCGGATACTCGCCACGGCGTCGCCCAGCTCGGCGACGAGGCGGTCATGGATACCGGCCTGCGCGTAGATGCGGCAGGCCGCAGTGCAATCCTGGCCGGCGTTGTAGTAACCGTGGGTGCGCACGCCCTGGACCACGGCGTCGAGGTCGGCGTCGTTGCAGACGATCACCGGCGCCTTGCCGCCCAGTTCCAGGTGGGTGCGTTTGAGTGTGCGTGCGGCGGCCTGGAGAATCTTCTGCCCGGTGACGATGTCGCCGGTGAGCGACACCATGCGCACTTTCGGGTGGCTGACCAGATGGCTGCCGACCCCCTCGCCGCCGCCGCAGACGATGTTGATCACGCCGGCGGGGAGGATTTCCGCCAGTGCCGGGGCCAGCGCGAGGATGCTCAGCGGGGTGTGTTCGGACGGCTTGAACACCAGGGTGTTGCCGGCGGCCAGGGCGGGGGCGATCTTCCACGCGGCCATCATCAGCGGATAGTTCCACGGCGCAATCGAGGCGACCACGCCCACCGGGTCGCGGCGCACCATGCTGGTGTGGCCGGGCACGTACTCGCCGGCGAGCTGGCCCTGCTGGCAGCGCACGGCGCCGGCGAAGAAGCGGAACACGTCGGCGGTGGCGGGAATGTCATCCTGGCGGGCGAGGTGCAGCGGCTTGCCGCAGTTCAGCGATTCCAGCTGGGCCAGATCGTTCGCGCGCTTGTCGATGGCGTCGGCGATGGCGAGCAGGGCGGTGGCGCGCTGCGCGGGCGTGGTGCGGGCCCAGCCGGGGAAAGCGCGGTGCGCGGCAGCGATGGCCTGCTCGACCTGGTCCAGGGAGCCGTCGGCAATGCTGACAATGGTGTCGCCGGTCGTCGGGTTGATGATCGGTTCGGCAATGCCTTCGCCGGCGACCAGTTGGCCGTCAATCAGCAAGGCGGTGTGCAGGGTTGCGCCGGTCATCTTGGAAGCTCGTCTTTTATCTGTCTTGTTTTCAGTGGCCATGTGCGTGCTCCGGATAGGGCGATACCCGGAGCTGGCCCTTTGCTTGAAGGCAGAGACTAGAGTCCGGGCGTGGGGTCGACAAATTCTAATTACTGAAAGTGGCGTTCGATTAAATCGAATGACTGGCGCTCGCGTGCCAGTTGGCCTCCGTCAGATGGACAGTTTCTTCGCGTTGGGTTGCTCGCGGGCCACGGTGAGGAACGGGTCCACCAGCGGCGGCCGCGCGGTGCCGCGACGCCAGGCCAGGCCGACGTCCAGCGGCTCGGAGAGGTCGACCAGCGGCCGCGCTTCGATGATGTCGCCTTCCAGCGACCAGGGGCGGTAGGTCATGTCCGGCTGGATCGACAGCCCCAGGCCAGCCGCCACCAGGCTTCGCACCGCTTCCACGGATGCCGTGCGCAGCGTCACTTGCGGCACGAGGCCGGCGCGGGACCAGATGCGCTGGGTGTGCAGGCCCATCTCGTCGGCGTTCAACTGGATCAATGGCTCGCCCGCCACGTCGGCCAGGCCGATGCTGTCGCGCTCCAGCAGCGGGTGCTGCGCCGGCAGCCAGAGACGGTGCGGCGAGTGGGTCAGCACTTCGGTCTGCAGGGCGTGGCGGTCCTCCAGGTTGGAGAGGATCAGCACGCCGACGTCGATCTCGCCGCTGACCAGCAGGTGCTCGATGTACGGACGCTCATCCTCCACCACGCGGGTCTGCACGTTGGGGTAGGCGCGCTGGAATCGGTTGATCAGGTCTGCCAGGTAGTAGCCTGCCACCAGGCTGGTCACGCCGATGGTCAGGCTGCCGGCGACCTGGTCGGTACTCTGCTGCAGGCTGCGCTTGGCGTTTTCCACCGTGGCCAGGATCAGGTGCGCCTGGCGCAGGAACTGATGGCCCTGGTGGGTCAGGGTCATGCCCTTGGCGTGGCGGTCGAACAGACGCACGCCGATCTCGTCTTCCAGTTGCTGGATGGCGAGGGTCAGGGTGGACTGGGAAATGAACACTGCCTGGGCGGCGGCGGAGATCGAACCGGTCTCGGCGACGGCGATGAAATGGCGAATCTGGCGGAGGGTCATCATGGGCGGTGGACCGCTTGCGAAGTCGGTGGGGCGCTGGGGCCGCTTTGCAGAGCGCAGTCTGGAGCGCTGTCTGGCAAGGGGAGTGGCGCTTTTCATTGTTGATTATCGAAATTCTATAGGAGCATTCTTTTAAATCGAATGAAAGCGGCCTGTTTATCCTGCGGACCCGCTGGGATAGGCCCGCAATATCCGGAAGCACACTGTCGCTGCGTCCCTGACGTGCGCTGGACTAGAGTCGGAATCCACATTTTTCGATAGACAGTGGAGATCGCCATGAACACACGCGGCCTGCTCGACCAGCTCCTCAGATCCGGCCAGGACCTCCTGCAGAACAAGGGCGTAGCCCGGCAGGACGGCGGTCAGCAATCCAGCAAGAGCGGCGGCCTGGACCTCGGCAGCCTGCTCTCCGGCGCTGGCGGTGGTGCCCTGGCAGCGGGTGCGCTTGGCTTGCTGATGGGCAGCAAGAAGGCGCGCAAGATGGGCGGCAAGGTCGTCACCTACGGCGGCCTCGCAGCCCTGGGCGTGCTGGCCTACAAGGCCTACGGCAACTGGCAGCAGAAGCAGGCCAGCGCCCCACGCGGCGAGCCTCAGACCGTCGACCGGCTGCCTCCGGCCCAGGCAGAGCAGCACAGCCACGCCATCCTGCGGGCCATCGTTGCGGCCGCAAAGGCCGACGGACATATCGATGAGCGCGAACGCCAGCTGATCGAGGGCGAGATCGCCAAGCTCACCGGCGATGTCGAGCTGCAGGGCTGGCTCGACCGCGAGCTGGCCAAGCCGCTGGATCCGGCCGAAGTCGCCCGCGCCGCCACCAGCGAAGAAATGGCCGCCGAGATGTACCTGGCCAGCCTGCTGATGGTCGACGAGACCAACTACATGGAACGCGCCTACCTTGACGAGCTGGCACGCCAGCTGAGCATCGATGCCGGCCTGAAGGTCGAGCTGGAAGCCCAGGCGCAGAAAGCGCTGGACGCTGTCCCCGCGTGACCTCGCTCGCAAGCGCCGACTGAAGCCTGCGCCGGGTATTCGGCCCGGCGAACGGCGCTGGCGCATCGGTGTGGCGGGACTATCGTTGCCCAACGCACACCGAGCGATAGCGAGGGACTTCTGATGAACACGGCGGATCTACTGGAACAACTGCTGCGCGCCGGCCAAGGCGCACAGACCCAACAGGGTGGCGGTGCGGGAGGCCTGGGTGGCCTGGGTGGGTTGCTGGGTGGACTGCTCGGCGGCTCCTCTGGCGGTGCCGGCGGTGGGCTCGGCGGCCTGGGTGACGTGCTGGGCGGCATGCTCGGCGGCGGCACCAACAGTGCGGGTGCGCCGCAAGGCCGCACGGGCAGCAGCGGCGGCATCAATTACGCGATGCTCGCGTCCCTCGGCATGATGGCCTTCCAGGCCTATCAGAATTACCAGCGCCAGCATCCGGCCGCGGCTCCGCAGCAACAGTCGCTGATGACCGTGGACCAGCTCTCCGGCCCGGAAGCCGAAGCCCATAGCCACGCGATCCTGCGCGCCATGATCGCCGCTGCCAAGGCCGATGGCCGCATCGACGAAAAGGAAAAGGCTGCCATCCAGGCGGAGATCGCCCGCCACACCGATGAGCCAGAGTTGCAGGACTGGCTCGACGCCGAGGTGCGCAAGCCGCTGGACGCCGCGGAGGTCGCCGAGTCCGCCCAGGACGACCCGGCCGTAGCCGCCGAGATGTACCTGGTCAGCGTGATGCTGGTGGACGATCAGCAGGGCGCCGAGCGCACCTATCTCGATGAGCTCGCCTACAACCTCAGGCTCGCCCCGGAACTCCAGACACACCTGGAGCAGCAGGCCAAGTCCGGCGGTGAAGTAGCTTGATACAACTCAGCACAGGGTTGTAGGAGCGTTCGTACAATTTGACGGTCAGAGGGCTCGAACGAACGCACCCGCTCGGTGCGTTCGTTCTTCATTTCTGCAAGGAGGCTTCATGCCGTTCGTTCGTTTCACTCTCCCCACCGCGCTGCTGCTCAGTGCTACTGCTACCTTCGCCAACGCCGCCAAGCTGGAAGACGTCGCGCCTTATCCCAAGGCCGAGGATGGCTTCGTGCGCCAGGTCATCCACCTGCCCAAGCAGGTGCAGGAGGAGAACTTCAAGGTCGAGATCCTGGCCGGCAAGACGCTGAGCGTCGACTGCAACCGCCAGCGCCTGGGCGGCAACCTGGAAGAAAAGACCCTGGAAGGCTGGGGCTACTCCTACTATCGCCTGGACAAGGTCAGCGGTCCGGCCAGCACCCTGATGGCCTGCCCGGATGGCAAGACCCGCAAGGACTTCGTCCCGGTGGTCGGCGAGGGCTTCGTGCTGCGTTACAACAGCAAGCTGCCGATCGTGATCTACGCGCCCAGGGATGTCGAAGTCCGCTACCGCCTGTGGTCGGCCTCCGAGAAGGTCGAGAAGGCGCGCGCGGAGTAATTCGCTCCCGGTAGGCGCGCACACGGTGCGCTCCTACCGTTACGCGCGGAACTGATCCATCAGTCGCTGCTGCTGATTCGCCAGGTTGTTCAGCGATTGGCTGACCCGCGCCGATTCGTTGGCCTGGCCGGTGAGGGATTCGGTGACGTCGCGGATGTTCGCCACGTTGCCGTTGATTTCCTCGGCCACCGCACTCTGCTCCTCGGCGGCGCTGGCGATCTGGTGGCTCATGTCGGTGATCACCGACACCGCGCTGCCGATCTGCTGCAAGGCCACCACTGCCTGGCTGACGTGCTCGACGCTGTCCTGCGCCTGGCCGTGGCTGTTGCCCATGGACTCCACCACTTCCCGCGTACCGGCCTGCAGTTGCTCGATCACCAGGCGGGTTTCCTCCACGGATTCCTGGGTACGCCGCGCGAGGTTGCGCACCTCGTCGGCGACCACCGCGAAGCCGCGTCCGGCCTCGCCGGCACGCGCGGCTTCGATGGCGGCGTTGAGCGCCAGCAGGTTGGTCTGCTCGGCGATGCCGCGGATCACTTCCAGCACCGAGCCGATGCGTTCGCTGTTGCTGGCCAGCCCGCGCACCTCGCTCATCGCTTCGCTCATGCCGGCGGCGAGGCGGGAGATGCTCGCGGTGGTGCTGTCGATTACCGACAGGCCATGGCGCGCCGCCTGGTCCGCCTCGCGGGCAGCCTGCGCGGCCTGTGCGGCGCTGCGGGCGACTTCCTGGGCGGTGGCACTCATCTCGTGAAAGGCAGTGGCGACCTGGTCGACCTGCTTGTACTGGCGCTCCATGCCGGCGCTGGTCTGGGTGGCGATGGCGGCAGACTGGTCGGCGGTGCCACGGGCGTCCTGCACCGAACTCTTCACCTCGGCGATCACCGGCTGCAGCTTGTCGAGGAAGCGGTTGAACCAACCGGCCAGGCGACCCAGTTCGTCGCGTTTGTCGTAGACGAGACGGCGGGTCAGGTCACCTTCGCCGCTGGCGATGTCCTCGAGCATGTGCGCCACGCCGAGGATCGGCCGGGTCACGCCCAGCGCAGTCAGCCAGATCAGCGCCAGGCCGACCACCGCCGCCAGCAGGCCGAGGCCCAGTTCCAGCCAGGTGCCGCTGCGGTTGCGTTCGCTCAGCTCGACCTTGAGGGATTCCGCCGGGCCGACCAGCACGCTTTCCGGCACGCTGAGCAGCACGCGCCAGGGACTGGCGCCGGGGATCGGCTGGAAGGATGCCAGCACTTTCAGGTGCCCCTCGCTGTGCAGCTTCTGGTCGCCGTCACCGTGCTCGATCAGCTGCTGCAGGCTGGCATCCTGATTGTCCTGGGCAAAGCGCTGGCCGAGTTGTTTCGCGTCGCTGCTGTTCGCCGCCACCACGCCCTTGGCGCTGAGAATGCTCACGCTGGTGCGGCCGTTGTACAGCTGCGCGCTGGCCTTCTGGCTGAGCGCCTGCAGGCTGCCCAGGTTGATGTCCACCGACAGCGAGGCAACCAGCTTGCCGTCCGCCATCAGGGGCAGCGCGATGCTGGTCATCAGCACTTTCTGCCCGCTGATCTCGTAGAGGTAGGGCTCGATCACGCAGGGCTTCTGCGCCGCGCGCGGGCAGGCGAACCAGGCGTTGGTCGGCTCGCCGCTGGGGCCGGCGCTGCTGTCGGTCAGGTCACTTTCACCCAGCAGTTGCAGGGTCAGCTGGCCTGGCGTGGGTTGCGACCAGTAGAGCGAGAAGCGCCCGGAATCATTGCCGCCGCGCTCGGGTTGGTCGATGAAGCGCGCGTCCTCGCCATCCAGCGCACCGCGCTCGAAGGTCAGCGCCAGGCCGAGCAGCGCCGGATTGCGCTGCACGGCGGCCTTGGCCAGGTGGGTCAGGTCTTCGCGCACCTGGGCGGCATCCAGCCCATTCTTCTGCGCCTGCTCGCGGAGCAGCAGCACCTCGCGGGCGAAGCCGCTGCCGTAGAGGTAGGCGTCGGCGAACTGGCGGTTGATCTCCATCGCCTGCGCTTCGCCCTGGGCCTCGATGCGCAGCTCGGCGGTTTCGTTGAGCATGCGGCTGCTGGAGTCCTTCACATACTCGGACGTGCGCTCCATGCCGAACAGCGAGAGGCCGACCAGCAAGGAGACGATGCCGAGCAGGCAGATGCCGGCGAGAAGAGTGACCTTCCATTGGATGGAAATCTGGCGGAGGAACATGCTGCTGTCCTTGCTTGGGCGGTGGGACGGACGAAGCAGCCAAACGGAAGCGGCAGGTGGTACCGCGCGGGAGGGGATGGTCGATGCGTCCGGAGAGTGGCGCATCGCCAGCAGATTTTGTGCCAGAGGCTAAGTTGCTGATTTATATTGGTTTGTTCATTTCTTTGTAGGCTGGCCGTTGGCAATCCTGCAGGTAAAGCGCTGCAAAACTGCAGCGCTTTACCTGCAGGAGCGGCCTCACTCGCCCAATGCAGCCAGGTCCGTTCTCAACCGGTCGAGGATGGCCGAAGGCTTGCCGTCCCCCCAACCCAGGTGCACTCCCATCCTGTCGAGGCACTCGATCGCGGCCATGGCGGAGGTTTTCAGCGAAGTGTCCATGCGGCCGGTGATCTTCAACTGGCCGAATGCCGTTGCCATGACGACGTGGCAGCTCTGGTAGATGTCCGGCTCAAGCGCCTTGTTGTCGGGCTTGAGTGCGTCCTCGATATCGATTGAAACGGGCGCGATGAAGGTCATTCCCCATTGGTCCTCGATCAGCCACCGGGGGAAGTCCAGGACGTTCAGGTTCTTCTGGGTGCGCATGGCATCGGCCAGTTCACGGAGAGCGTCGCTGCCTTCATCGCTGCCAAAGGGCGCCTCTTCTTCGCCGCAGTCGTAATAGACATCGTCGTTGAAGTGGGCGACGAAGCGCGGGTGCGAGGTCAGGCGATGCAGCCCGACTTCCTCGTCGTCGAAATAGCGGTGGCTGTCGTAGTCGAAGGGGGAGTCGACATAGCCTTTCTTCATCTTGCCCTTGGTGAGCGTGTGGGCCTGCGCCTCGCACGCTTCAGGGGATGCGAATGCCTTGATCTGGTTACGGCCGTTCGTGCCGCTCTTCCCGTAGTTGACCAGTAATTCCGAGCCCAGCGTTTCAACGCGCCAGAACTTGTCTGCTTTTTCTTCCGTGAATTTCAGTGACGCCTTCATCCTGACCTCAGTTGGTTTGCAGGTGGGAATTATCTGAATTTCCGGTGGGATGGTCGAGCGTGCAGGGAGGAACACCTTGTAGGAGCGGGCCATGCCCGCGATTGCGCACATGGCGGGCTCCTACAGGGAGACGGAGGTTTCGCTGCCCACCAGGATTCCCTGTTCGCGCCCACAGATTTCCACGAGGAAGTCCCACACCAATCTCAGCCTTACCGAGCGGTGCAGCTCGCGCCGGGCGCACATCCAGTATTCCCGCTCGATGAATTCCTCCGGCAGTACCGGCACCAGCCGCGGGTCGTGCAGGCCCATGTACTGCGGAAGGATCGCGATGCCGATGCCGGCCTGGGCGGCCTGTTGCTGGGCGACCACGCTGGTGCTGCGGAACACCACTTGCGGATGGCGGCAGAAGCTGTGGTGGAACAGCAGTTCCTGGCTGAACAGCAGGTCGTCGACATAGCCGATCCACGGGTGGCGGCTGAGGTCTTCGCGGTCGCGCAGGGGCGGGGCGTTTTCCAGGTAGGCAGGGCTGGCGAACAGGCTCAGGCGATAGCTCGTGAGGCGGCGGCTGATCACCAGGTCGGCGCTGGGGCGTTCCAGGGTGATGGCGATGTCCGCCTCGCGGTTGGTGATGCTGACGAAGCGCGGCACCGACACCAGTTCGACTTCCAGGCCGGGGTAGCGCTGCATCAGTTCGCCCAGGCGCGGGGCGAGGAACATGGTGCCCAGGCCTTCGGTAACGCCGATGCGGATCTGCCCCAGCGGCGAGATGGCCTGGCTCATTTCCTCCTGGGCGAGGAGGGCCGTGTTCTCCATGGCCTCGGCGTGCTTGAGCAGCGCCTGGCCGGCCGGGGTGAGCTGGTAGCCGCCGGTGTGCTGGGCGAACAGCTGGGTGCCGAGATCGCGCTCGATGCCCTCGATATGCCGCGCCACCGTGGCGTGCGTGGTGCCCAGGCGCTTGGCGGTGGTCAGCAGGCGGCCGCTGCGGTGCAACTCCAGGAAGTAGCGCAGGTCATTCCAGTCGAACATCTCGGCAGTCCTTGTTGTTAGAAAACGCACAGCAGGTGACTCGAAACGACTGTTCTTTTATCACGAACGAACGACTAGGCTCAGTCCGTCAGTGTCTGCGCTTCGGTGATGCGTCGTTAAAAATCGCTTCGGACTGCTCATTAACTGCGTGTTGACTCCGCGTCCTCACCGATTTTTGCCTCGCCTTACCGTCGCTCGACGACTGTCGAGCTGAGCCTCGGCTCGGTCCTCAGATAAAAAGAACAAGCACGACGAGGGACTTCTCCATGCCCCAGGCACTGGATACTTATGACTACCTGATCGTCGGCGCGGGCCCTGCCGGCTGCCTGCTGGCCAACCGCCTGTCCGCCGACCCTGCCAACCGCGTGCTGCTGCTCGAAGCCGGCGGCCCGGACAACTATCCCTGGATCCACATTCCCGTCGGCTACCTCTATTGCATCGGCAACCCGCGCACCGACTGGTGTTTCGATACCGAGAAGGTGCCGGGGCTGAACGGCCGCGCGATCAAGTACCCGCGTGGGCGCACTCTGGGCGGCTGCTCCTCGATCAACGGCATGATCTACATGCGTGGCCAGGCGCTGGACTATGACGGCTGGGCTGCCGAGGGCAACCCCGGCTGGGGCTGGACCGACCTGCTGCCGCTGTTCATGAAGATGGAGGACCACTTCGGTGGTTCGAGCGAGCTGCACGGCTCGGGCGGTGAGTGGCGGGTGGAGAAGCAGCGGCTGTCGTGGACGATCCTCGATGCCTTTCGCGAGGCGGCGGCGCAGTCCGGCGTGCGCTCGGTGGAGGACTTCAACGGCGGCGACAACGAAGGCTGCGGCTACTTCCAGGTGAACCAGCGTTCCGGCGTGCGCTGGAATGCCTCGAAGGCCTTCCTGCGGCCTATCGCCAACCGTCCCAACCTCACCGTGCTGACCCACGTCGAGGCCCTGCGCGTGCTGCTGGAGAACGGCCGCGCCGCCGGGCTGGAAGTGAACTGGCAGGGCGCGCGGCGCGAGCTGCGGGCCCGGCGCGAGGTGATCCTCTGCGCCGGTGCGATCAACACGCCGGTGCTGCTGCAGCGTTCCGGCATCGGTCCGCGTAGCCTGCTGGACAAGCACGGCATCGGCGTGCGCCATGAGCTGTCCGGCGTGGGCGGAAACCTGCAGGACCACCTGCAGCTGCGCCTGATCTACCGCATGAACGGCGCGCCGTCGTTGAACCAGATTGCTTCGACGCTGTGGGGCAAGATGGGTATGGGCCTGGAGTACCTGCTCAAGCGCAGTGGCCCGCTGTCCATGGCGCCGAGCCAACTGGGCGCGTTCGCCAAGTCCGACCCCGGCCAGCGTTCGGCCAACCTCGAATACCACGTGCAGCCGTTGTCGCTGGAACGCTTCGGCGAGCCGTTGCACAGCTTCCCGGCCTTCACCGCTTCGGTCTGCGACCTGCGTCCGCTGAGTCGTGGCACGGTGACGCTGCGCTCGCTGGACCCGCGCGACAAGCCGGTGATCCAGCCCAACTACCTGAGCCACCCGGACGACCTGCGCGTGGCTGCCGATGCCATCCGCCTGACCCGCCGTATCGCTGCTGCGCCCGCGCTGGCGCGCTACCAGCCGGTAGAGTTCAAGCCCGGCCCGGATTACCAGACCGAGGAAGACCTGCACCGCGCCGCCGCCGAGATCGGCACCACCATCTTCCACCCGGCTGGCACCTGCCGCATGGGGCAGGGCGAGGGTGCGGTGGTGGACAGCCAGCTGCGCGTGCACGGCATTCCCGGCCTGCGCATCGCCGACGCGTCGATCATGCCCAGCCTGACCTCCGGCAACAGCTGCTCGCCGGTGCTGGTGATCGCGGAAAAGGCCGCACAGATGATTCTGAGCGAACCCGCGCGCAGCGCGGAGGTCATCCCTTCCAGTGGGCGCGCACAGGAGGAAGCTCCGGTGGCCTGACGGCGATCCCGTCTGCCCACTTTTTATTTGGCGTGTAGCAATTCAACGGTATCGCGCGGTGTGAAAGCCGTGGCAGTCGAGGCTGACAAAAACAAAAGCCCCCAGAAGGGGCAGGAGAGCCTGCAATGACCGATGTAGCACAGACCAGTTCCTATGAACGGCCCGCGACTTCGCGACGCGACGAGCGCAAGGTGATCTTCGCCTCGTCGCTCGGCACGGTGTTCGAGTGGTACGACTTCTTCCTCTACGGCTCACTGGCGGCCATCATCGCCAAGCATTTCTTCGCCGGGGTCAACGACACCACTGCGTTCATCTTCGCCCTGCTGGCGTTCGCCGCCGGCTTCCTCGTCCGGCCCTTCGGTGCGCTGGTGTTCGGCCGCCTGGGGGACATGATCGGACGCAAGTACACCTTCCTCGTCACGATCCTGCTGATGGGCCTGTCGACCTTTGCGGTAGGCCTGCTGCCGGCCTACGCCACCATCGGCGTGGCGGCGCCGATCATCCTCATCGTGCTGCGCCTGCTGCAGGGCCTGGCGCTGGGTGGTGAGTACGGTGGCGCGGCGATCTATGTGGCCGAGCACGCGCCGGACCACAAGCGTGGCGCCTACACCAGCTGGATCCAGTGCACCGCCACCGGTGGCCTGCTGCTCTCGCTGGTGGTGATCTGGGGTTGCCGCCAGCTCACTGGTGCCGAGTTCGAGACCTGGGGCTGGCGCCTGCCGTTCCTGATCTCCATCGTGCTGCTGGGCATTTCCACCTGGATTCGCCTGTCGATGCACGAGTCGCCGGCGTTCCTGAAGATGAAGGCCGAGGGCAAGGTGAGCAAGTCGCCGCTCAAGGAGTCCTTCACCAACTGGGGCAACCTGAAGATCGTCCTGATCGCGCTGTTCAGCATCAATGCCGGCCAGGCGGTGACCTTCTACGCGGCACAGTTCTACGTGATGTTCTTCCTCACCCAGGTGCTGAAGGTGGACCCGGCGTTGTCCAATGGACTGCTGATCATTTCCCTGGTGATCGGCGCACCGCTGTTCGTGATCATGGGCTGGCTGTCGGACAAGGTCGGCCGCAAACCGGTGCTGATCACCGGCCTGCTGTTGGCCACGGTGCTGTACTTCCCGCTGTTCAAGGCGCTGACCCATTACGCCAACCCGCAGATCGATGCGGCCACGCGCCAGGCTCCAGTCACCGTGATGGCAGACCCGGCCACCTGTACCTTCCAGTTCGACCCGGTGGGCAAGGCCAAATTCGACAGCGCCTGCGACAAGGCCAAGACCCTGCTGGTGAAGGGCGGCGTGCCCTACAGCTCGGTGGCCGCGCCTGCCGGCAGCGAGCTGGTGGTGACCGTCGGCGAGAAACGTATCGAGGGCTTCGACGCCGCCGCGCTGGGCGCTGCCGTGAAGGACGCCGGCTACCCGACCGTGGCCGATTCCTCGCTGGTGAACCGGCCCATGGTGGTGGCGATCATCGTCGCACTGATCTTCATCGCCACCTGCTGCTACGGCCCGCTGGCGGCGCTGATGGTCGAGCTGTTCCCGACGCGCATCCGCTACACCTCGCTGTCGCTGCCGTACCACATCGGCAACGGCTGGTTCGGCGGACTGCTGCCGACCATCTCGTTCGCGCTGGTGGTGTACACCGGCAACATCTTCTACGGCCTGTGGTACCCGGTGCTGATCACGGCGATGAGCCTGGTCTGCTCGCTGCTGTTCCTGAAGGAGACCAAGGACAACGACATCCACGCGGATTGATCCCCAGCTGACGTGAAAGGGCCCGGCTGGATGCCGGGCTTTTTCATGTGTGCGCCGACGCGAGGCCGCCTGGCCAGTGCGGGAGCGGTGCGAGGCATTGTCGCCGGCTTCTCCCTAGGATGCCGGGCCGGTACACCGCCGGATCAATCAAGGAGCGAATACGATCATGGCCATCCACAACGAAAAGCTGAGCCAGTACACCTTCCTCGACGAGATGCAGCGCGACAGCTACTTCCCGTCGCATCTGGTCGCCAAGGGCCAGCAACTGCTGGTGGCGCTGTGCGAGTCCATCGAGGTGCAGGCGCCGGCGGATCTGGATGCACTGTATGCGCTGACCCATGCGACCACCCTGGCCTTCAACGCGCTGGGCGAGGAGTTCGAGGATGAAGGCAGTGAGATCGAGACAGCCGCCCGCGACAACATCGGCGGGGATATCGCCTTCATCGCCGCGGCTTACGGGTTCGATGCCGATATCGAGGAGCTGATCGCGCCGCGTGAGTGGTAGTTCGTTCGAGCGTCTGTGAAATGACGAAGGCCCGGCTTGATGCCGGGCCTTCTCGTTTGTGGGGGGCCATGGGCTTAGGAGCGGAGTCCGTCCGCGATCATGTCCGGGGTGCGCGGAGGTCAATCGCGGACAGAGTCCGCTCCTACGCTATTCCGGGCAGAGGAGCTGGATTGTAGGAGCGCGCCATGCCCGCGATCGCGCGCATGGCGCGCTCCTACAGGGACGCTCCGCAGCGAGATGCGGGACGTGTTCGTGAGCAAGCTCGCTCCTACAGGGGGGCGGTGTGGGGCAAAAACAAAGGGCGCCCGAAGGCGCCCTTTGTGGCAAGCAGCGGCGATCAGCGGAACGCCGGCACCACGTGTTTGATGAACAGCTCCAGCGACTTCTTCTTCTCGGCATACGGCAGGCTGTTGTCGGCCCAGAAGCTGAACTCGTCCACGCCCAGTTCCTGGTAGTGGCGGATGCGCGCGATGATTTCTTCCGGGGTGCCGATCATGGTGTTCTTGCGGATGTTCTCCAGCTCGAACTCCGGGCGCTCCTTGAACTTCTCCACGGGGCTCGGCGGCAGCAGGCCGTCGACCGGGGTCTGCTTGTTGCCGAACCAGGCGTCGAAGGTGCGGTAGAAGCGCGAGATGGCCTCGGCGCCGACCTTCCAGCCTTCCGGGTCGTCGGCGGTGTGTACGTGGGTATGACGCAGCACCATCAGTTGCGGGCGCGGCACATCCGGGTTGTTGGCCAGGGCGGCCTCGAACTTGTTCTTCAGGTCGACGACTTCCTCGTCGCCTTTCATCAGCGGGGTGACCATCACGTTGCAGCCGTTGGCCACCGCGAAGTTGTGCGAATCCGGGTCGCGGGCGGCGATCCACATCGGCGGAGTCGGCTTCTGGAGCGGGCGCGGCGAGGAGGTGGAGGTGGGGAACTTCCAGATCTCGCCGTCGTGGGCGACGTCGCCCTGCCACAGCGCCTTCACCACCGGAACCATCTCGCGCAGGTACTTGCCACCATCGCCGGCCGGCATGCCATTGGCCATACGGTCGAACTCGTACTGGTAGGCGCCGCGGGCCAGGCCCACTTCCATGCGACCGTTGCTGATCACGTCGAGCAGGGCGCACTCGCCGGCTACTCGGATGGGGTGCCAGAAGGGCGCGATGATGGTGCCGGCGCCCAGGCGGATGGTCTCGGTACGCGCGGCAAGGTAGGCCAGCAGCGGCATCGGGCTCGGCGAGATGGTGTACTCCATGGCGTGGTGCTCGCCGATCCAGACGGTAGAGAAACCGCCGGCTTCGGCCATCAGCGTCAGCTCGGTGAGCTCTTCGAACAGCTGGCGATGGCTGGGCTGGTCGTCGTAGCGCTCCATGTGCACGAACAGGGAAAACTTCATATCGCTTACCTCGAACCTTTCTTGTTTCCGGCGCGGCAGCCGGCGGGAGATGCGCAGGCACGCATCGCTGCTTGTGGGGTCAGGCGCGGCGGCTGGATGAACGGCCGGTTTCCACGCTAGGGGATCCGTTGCATATTGGTATACCATAATACGGGATGTCTGCAAGGCGTTTCTGCCGTGAGCAGACCAAGGGAGTAGGGATGAACCTCAAACAAAAACTGATCCTCGCTTTTTCCGCCATTGCCAGCCTCCCGGTGATTCTTGTCGCCGTACTGGTGATCCTCAACCTGCGTGGTGAGGCGCGGGACAGCTTCATCGACGGCAGCGGACGCGAGATCCGCCAGGTCGAGAACGCCATGCAGATCTTCTTCGACGGCATCACCCAGAACGTCGAGTACCTGGCCAGCCATCCGCAGCTGACAGCCATCGACAGCAGCCTCAAGCAGTACATCGGTGCCGACGCCGCGCAGCACCCGACCGGGCAGCTGGACAAGCGCGTCTTCGACCTCTTCACCGGCCTGGCGCAGAGCCATCCGGACTACGCCTACGTGTCCCTCGGCACCCGCGAGGGTGGCTACAGCTTCTGGCCGGGCGACGCCAATCTGGCCAACTACGACCCACGCACCCGCCCGTGGTACCAGGCGGCCATGGCCCAGCCGGGCAAGACCCTGCGCACCAAGGCCTACTACTGGGCGGCGGACAAGGTGGTGCTGGTGAGCAGCGTGCGCACCTTCGCCAACCAGTTCGGTCCGCAGGGCGGGGTGGTCAACATCGACGTCTCGCTCAAGCGCCTGACCGATATCGTCAAGGGTATCCGTCTTGGCGAGTCCGGCTACCTGATGCTGATGGAGGGCGACGGCACCATCCTGGTCGACCCGCACAACCCCGAGAACAACTTCAAGCAGCTGGGCGAGTTGGGCGGTGACTTCCAGCGCCTGGCCAGCGCGCAGAAGGGGCTGGTGGAAGTGACTATCGGCGGCGAGCCTTATCTCGCCAACGTCTGGCCGTCCGAGACCCTGGGCTGGCGCTTCGTCGGCCTGATCAAGGAAAGCGAAGTGATGAGCAAGGCGACCCGCCTGACCTGGGGCATCGTCCTGGTCGCGGTGATCATCGCGCTGGTGTTCGCCGGCCTCGGCTCGCTGTTCGCCGGCCTGGTGGTGCGCCCGGTGCGTGCCGTCGCCGCGGGGCTGGAAGGCATCGCCCAGGGCGATGGTGATCTCACGGGCCGTCTTGCCGTGCGTGGCCGTGATGAAACGGCGCAGCTGGCCGGCTGGTTCAACCAGTTCCTCGATGCGATCCGCCGGTTGGTGCAGAGCATCGGCACCGCCGCCGGCAGCATCCACCAGAGTTCCGGCAGCAGTCGCGAGACGTCCCAGGCGCTGGCCGATACCGCCGCACGCCAGCGCGAGGCGGTGGACATGGTCTCCACTGCGTTCAACGAGATGGTGATGACCGCCAACGAGGTCGCGCGATCCTGCAGCCAGGCGGCGGAGTCCGCCGACAGCGGCCAGCGCCAGGCCCACGATGGCCAGCAGCAGATCGACGAGGCGGTGGACAGCGTCGGCCGCCTGAGCGACGAGATCGCCCACTCCGCCGACGCCATGCGCCAGCTGGAGCAGGACAGCAACGACATCCAGTCGATCCTCGGCACCATCCGTTCCATCGCCGAGCAGACCAACCTGCTGGCGCTCAACGCGGCCATCGAGGCAGCGCGTGCGGGCGATCAGGGGCGGGGCTTCGCCGTGGTGGCCGACGAGGTGCGTGCGCTGGCGCGGCGCACCGCGGAATCCACCGGGGAGATCGACAACCTGCTCGGTACCCTGGCCCGTCGCACCCACGACACCGGGCGACAGATGCAGTCGAGCCTGGAGGCGTCGCAGCGCACCGTGGGGTCGATCCGCGAGGCGCGCGCCTGCTTCGGGGCGATCCGCGAATCGGTGGACGTGATCCGCGATATGAACGCCCAGATCGCCACCGCTGCCGAGGAGCAGCACCAGGTCGCGGAGGAAATCAACCGGCACATCAGCCAGATCCACCGCGACGCCCAGGAAGTTGCCGGTCTGGCGGACGCCACGCGGGGCGATGCGCAGACCCTGAGCGGGTTGTCGGAAGAGCTGAACCGCTTGGTGTCGCGGTTCAGGACCTGATGGGAAGAAGGGCTCGCGAAGGCGGGCCCTTTCTTTTTTGGCGGCTGAGAAGGGTGGTTCCCTGTAGGAGCGGGCCATGCCCGCGATCGTGCGCATGGCGCGCTCCTGCAGGAGCGCACGGCTGGCCCACCTGGCACTACGTCGGGTTCATCGGCGCGTCGGATCGATGGGTATCGCTGCGCTCCACGCCATCCTGCGTCTGTGTCTCATGCGAGGGCGACACATCGGGACCCACCAGCAGGCAAAAGAAAAGCCCCTTCTCACTCCCGCAAGAAGGGGCCTGCGCCGGACGGCGAACGATCAGGCGGTCAGGCGAACGCCTGCAGCGCGCCCATCTTTCCGCGGCAGTAAATCATCGGGGTGATCTGCTGGTCCGGCACGATCAGGTTCTTCACCGCGCCGACCAGGATGGCGTGGTCACCGCCTTCGTATTCGCGCCACAGCTCGCATTCGATGATGGCGGTAGCGTTTTCCAGCAGCGGGTTGCCGCGCTCGCTCAGGGTCCACTCGATGCCCTGGGCCTTGTCCTTGCCCTTGCTGGCGAAGGCATAGGCCTCGCCCTTCTGGTCGGCGGAGAGCAGGTGGATGGCGAACTGCTTGCGGCGGATCAGCACCGGGTAGGAGTCGGAGCTGTAGTTGGGGCAGAACAGCACCAGCGCCGGGTCCATGGACAGGGAGCTGAAGGCACTCGCGGTGAGGCCGACCACCTGGCCATCGTCGTCCATCGTGGTGATGACGGTGACGCCGGACGGGAAGGAGCCCATGACGTGTTTGTAGGCAGCGTGGTCGATCATTGCGAGTACCTGTCTTGTGAGCCGGCCATCGGAAGTGGTTGTTTCGTCTGATGGTATACCGTAATACTTCTAAAGCAAGCCCTTTCTTTTCCCGATGGATGGACGGCGAAACGCCGACCGTCGGCTGGAGGCTGCGGAATACGGGGCTTTCGCCGATAAGCTGGGTCTCCGGCAGAGAGGCCGCTGGTGGCCATTCGACCAGCGGTTAGGTAGAAACCTCTTGCTTGGTATTTGGAATACCATAATATTTCGGCCGTCACCGAAGCGCCGTTTCTGCCCGATTCAGGGCGCCGGATGACCAGACCTTACAAAGACAATAAGCAAGGCAAAAACGATGTCCGATACTCCGTTGATCGAGAACCATACCGTCGATTACGTGCCGCCGGCCGAGCGCCATGGGCGGTCCCGCGATCTGTTCACGCTGTGGTTCAGCACCAACATCGCACCGCTGCCGGTGGTGACCGGCGCGATGGCGGTCCAGGTGTTCCATCTCGACCTGCTCTGGGGGCTGATCGCCATTGTCCTGGGCCACATGTTCGGCGGCGTGTTCCTCGCCCTGGCATCGGCGCAGGGCCCGCAGATGGGCATCCCGCAGATGGTCCAGAGCCGGGGCCAGTTCGGACGCTACGGCGCCTTGCTGATCGTGTTCTTCACTGCGCTGATCTACGTCGGCTTCTTCATTTCCAACATCGTCCTGGCGGGCAAGTCGATCCAGGGCCTGGTGCCGGCGACCCCGACGCCCCTGGCGATCATCCTCGGCGCGCTGAGCGCCACCGCCATCGGCGTGATCGGCTACCGCTTCATCCACACCCTCAACCGCATCGGTACCTGGGTGATGGGCGGCGCGCTGCTGGTGGGCTTCGCCATCATGCTTGGCGGCGACCTGCCGGCGAACTTCCTCTCCCGCGGCGCCTTCAACCTGTCCGGCTTCCTGGCCACCCTGTGCCTGGGAATCATCTGGCAGATCAGCTTCGCGCCCTACACCTCGGACTACTCGCGCTACCTGCCGGTCAACGTCGGTATCGGCAAGCCGTTCCTGGCGACCTTTGCCGGCGCGGTGGCGGGCACCAGCCTGTCGTTCAGCTTCGGCGCGGTCGCCGTGCTGGCGACTCCCGAAGGCACCGACGCGATGGTCGCGGTCAAGCAGGCCACCGGCCTGTTCGGTCCGGTGCTGATGCTGCTGTTCCTGCTCAACATCATCAGCCACAACGCGCTGAACCTGTACGGCGCAGTGCTCTCCATCGTCACCTCGATCCAGACCTTCGCCGGCAACTGGACGCCCAGCGTCCGTGTGCGCGTGGCGTTGTCCTCGGTGGTGCTGGCGGGAAGTTGCCTGATGGCGCTGGGTGCCTCGGCCAACTTCATCTCGCAGTTCATCGGGCTGATCCTGGCGATGCTGATCGTGCTGGTGCCCTGGGCCTCGATCAACCTGATCGACTTCTACCTGATCAAGCGCGGCCGCTACGACATCAACTCGATCTTCCGCCGTGATGGCGGCGTGTACGGGCGCTTCAACCCGCACGCGATCATCGCCTACTTCATCGGCATCATCGTGCAGCTGCCGTTCGCCAATACCTCGCTGTTCGTTGGCCCGTACGCCAACTACATCGACGGGGTGGACCTGTCCTGGCTGGTCGGCCTGCTGGTGACCGTCCCGCTGTATTACTGCCTGGCCACTCGCGGCCAGGCCCGCGAAGTCGGCCAGCCGGTGGCGCTGGGGATCGCGGAGTAAGGTTTCGACCTGGGTTTTACACTCTCTGCCCTGCCGGGTTTCGGTGGGGCTTTTTTTTTGCCTGTGCGGTCTGGAGCTAGAGCTTTGGTTGCAGGGAGGGCAGTGTTTCTGCGCCGCTGATGTGTGCGCTGAGAGATTGGGTTTCGCCCCCTCGGGCGACCCACTTTGGCAAACGCCCCAAAGTGGGCAAAGGTCTCGCCCCGGACATCCGGTTTTTCGCCTAGGCGAAAAATTCCCTCCTTGAAGCGAAGTTTCAGGGGCACGCTGCGAAGGGCCGTCCCTGGCCCATCGCAGCTCTCGCGACATCCATGTCGCTCAACCCCTGAAACTCCGCTTCAACGAGGCCTCCTGAACGGGGCATTCGGAGTGCGCGGCTGTTGCTCTGGAAGTCTCATCAGAGCCAAAGCCAAGGCTGGGCGCTCTCGCTCTTAGTAGGAGCGAGCTTGCTCGCGAACCGCATGGCACAGCATTCCCTGTAGGAGCGGGCCATGCCCGCGATCCGTCGGCAGGGCCGGCGGCAATCCCGCTCGTCCATGGCCGGGGCCTTACCCCTCGAACCCCTCGACGATGACGATATCCGCCTTGGCCACGCCCTGCCGGTGCGCGCAGGCTTCCTGGTATTCCGCCGAGCGGTAGCAGGCCACCGCCTGCTCATAGGAATCGAACTCGATCACCACGCTACGCTGAGGAGTAGGGCGCCCCTCCAGGGCCTCGGAACGGCCGCCACGGGCGAGGAACTTGCCGCCGTACCTGGCGAACGCCGCCGGGGCGCGGCGGGTGTATTCGCTGTATTGCTCCGGGTCGGTGATATCGACGTGAGCGATCCAGTAAGCCTTCATGTTCACCTCTGCTTGCTGCTGTTTCGGATAAGAAATGTATTATGGTATACCAGATTTTTTCATCCACGATCCAGCCGAGTACCGCACCATGCCGTTCGACCGCATCGAAGACATCATCGAAGACTACCGCCAGGGCAAGATGGTGCTCCTGGTCGACGATGAAGACCGTGAAAACGAAGGCGACCTGCTGCTCGCCGCCGAACGCTGCACGCCCGAGGCCATCAACTTCATGGCCCGCGAGGCACGTGGGCTGATCTGCCTGACGCTGACCGACGAGCACTGCGCCCGCCTGGGCCTGGAGCAGATGGTGCCGGCCAACGGCAGCGCCTATTCCACTGCCTTCACCGTGTCCATCGAGGCGGCCACCGGCGTTTCCACCGGGATCTCCGCCGCGGACCGCTCGCACACCGTGATCACCGCCGTGAAGCCGGGCGCTCGCGCCGAGGACCTGGTGCAGCCGGGCCATATCTTCCCCCTGCGTGCTCGTGAAGGCGGCGTGCTGACCCGCGCCGGCCACACCGAGGCGGGCTGCGATCTCGCGCGCCTGGCAGGGCTGACGCCGGCATCGGTGATCGTCGAGGTGATGAACGACGACGGCAGCATGGCCCGTCGCCCGGACCTGGAAGCCTTCGCCAAGCGCCACGGCATCCGCATCGGCACCATCGCCGACCTGATCCACTATCGGCTGAGCAACGAGCACACCGTGGCGCGCATCGGCGAGAGCGAGCTGCCCACCGTGCATGGCACCTTCCGCCTGGTCACCTACGAGGACCGCATCGAAGGCGGCGTGCACATGGCCATGGTCATGGGAGAGATCAAGCGCGACGAGCCGACCCTGGTGCGCGTGCACGTGATCGACCCGCTGCGCGACCTGGTCGGCGCCGAGTACACCGGGCCGAAGAACTGGACCCTGTGGGCCGCCCTGCAGAAGGTCGCCGAAGTCGGCCACGGCGTGGTCGTGGTGCTGGCCAACAACGAATCCTCCCAGGCGCTGCTGGCCCGTGTGCCGCAGCTGACACAGGCGCCGCGGCAGTTCACCCGCTCGCAGTCGCGCATCTACTCCGAGGTCGGCACCGGTGCGCAGATCCTGCAGGACATTGGCGTCGGCAAGATCCGTCACCTCGGTGCGCCGCTGAAGTACGCCGGCCTCACCGGCTACGACCTGGAAGTGGTGGAGACGCTGCCTTTCGAGGGCTGATCCGTTCGTCCGCTCGCCGTGCTGGCTTTTCGCCAGGGAATTTCAGTGCGGCGAGTGTGAAAGAAGATTTCCTTTTCAATCAACAACCTGCGCAACACGAGGAACGACGGGGTTTCCACGCACGCTTCGCTGCCACGATGGCCGGTGTCGCCGAGGACTTGCGGAAAGTTTGGAATACCATAATATGACATTCCGTAGGCCTTGTTACATCAACCAGTCCGCGTGCCACACCGCCGCCGACTGTAGACGCTACGGCCACCTGCTCCAGACAAGCGCTCCACGAAGATCGCTGTGAACAATCACAACAACGAGGGCAAGCAAGATGGTGTTTAAGAAACGTGCGATGGCGGTCCTGACCGCTGCAGTCCTGGGCGCAACCGGCACCGCAGCCTTCGGCGCCGACAGTCTCAGCTTCGTCAGTTGGGGTGGCACCACCCAGGATGCGCAGAAGCAGGCCTGGGCCGAGCCCTTCAGCCAGTCCACCGGCATCGCCGTGGTCCAGGACGGCCCCACCGACTACGGCAAGCTCAAGGCCATGGTGGAGAGCGGCAACGTCCAGTGGGACGTGGTCGACGTCGAAGCCGACTTCGCCCTGCGCGCCGCCGCCGAGGGCCTGCTGGAGCCCCTGGATTTCAACACCATCAAGCGCGACCGCATCGACCCGCGTTTCGTCTCCGACCACGGTGTCGGCTCGTTCTATTTCTCCTTCGTGCTCGGCTACAACCAGGGCAAGGTCGGCGGCAAGCAGCCGCAGGACTGGACGGCCCTGTTCGACACGGCCACCTATCCGGGCAAGCGCGCGCTGTACAAATGGCCGAGCCCCGGCGTACTGGAACTGGCCCTGCTGGCCGACGGCGTACCCAAGGACAAGCTCTATCCGCTGGACCTGGACCGCGCCTTCAAGAAGCTCGACACCATCAAGAAGGACATCGTCTGGTGGGGCGGCGGCGCGCAGTCGCAGCAGCTGCTGGCATCCGGTGAAGCGACCCTCGGCCAGTTCTGGAATGGCCGCATCTACGCCCTGCAGCAGGACGGTGCGCCGGTGGGCGTGAGCTGGAAGCAGAACCTGGTCATGGCCGATTTCCTCGTGGTGCCCAAGGGCGCCAAGAACAAGGACGCGGCGATGAAGTTCCTGGCCAATTCCAGCAGTGCCAAGGGCCAGGCCGACTTCGCCAACCTGACCGCCTACGCCCCGGTGAACCTGGACAGCGTCGGCCAGCTCAAGCCTGACCTCGCGCCGAACCTGCCCACCGCCTACGCGCAGGAGCAGATCACCCTCGATTACGGCTACTGGGCGAAGAATGGCCCGACGATCGCCGCACGGTGGAACGAATGGCTGGTCAAGTGAAAATGGCTGTGATGCAGCCGGGCCAGGCAGCCGGAGGCGCATCCCGCGCCGCCGGCGCGCCGGCCCCGAAGGCAGAACCCATGCGACAGGATGAAGTGCTTACCCACCGCTGGCGCGGTTTCCGCAACCTGCTGCCAGCGCTGCTGTTCCTCTCTCTGTTCTTCCTCGCCCCGCTGATCGGCCTGCTGCTGCGCGGCGTGCTCGAACCGACGCCGGGCTTCGAGAACTACGCTCAGCTGTTCGCCAACTCGGCGTACTCGCGGGTGCTGTTCAACACCTTCGCGGTCGGCGCGCTGGTCACCGTGATCAGCCTGCTGCTGGGCTTCCCGCTGGCCTGGGCGATCACCCTGGTGCCGCGTGGCTGGGGTCGCTGGCTGCTGAACATCGTGCTGCTGTCGATGTGGACCAGCCTGCTGGCGCGTACCTATTCCTGGCTGGTGCTGCTGCAGGCCTCGGGGGTGATCAACAAGACCCTGATGGCACTCGGCATCATCGACCAGCCGCTGGAGATGGTGCACAACCTCACCGGCGTGGTGATCGGCATGAGCTACATCATGATCCCGTTCATCGTGCTGCCGCTGCAGGCCACCATGGCCGCCATCGATCCGATGGTGTTGCAGGCCGGTTCGATCTGCGGCGCCAGTCCCTGGACCAACTTCTTCCGGGTGTTCATACCGCTGTGCCGGCCGGGCCTGTTCTCCGGCGGCCTGATGGTCTTCGTCATGTCCCTGGGCTACTACGTCACTCCGGCACTGCTGGGCGGGGCGCAGAACATGATGCTGCCGGAGTTCATCGTCCAGCAGGTGCAATCCTTCCTCAACTGGGGCCTGGCCAGCGCCGCCGCTGCGCTGCTGATCGCCATCACCCTGGTGCTGTTCTACCTCTACCTGAAGCTGCAGCCGGAATCCCCGGTGGCTTCCAGTAGCGCGAGGTAAGCCATGCTGCTCTCACCCAATGCCATGAGCCGGCGCATGCGCGTCGGCCTCTACCTCACGACCGGGACCATCGCGGCTTTCCTGCTGCTGCCCATCGTGTTCATCGTCCTGCTGTCGTTCGGCTCCTCGCAGTGGCTGGTGTTCCCGCCGCCGGGCTGGACGCTGAAGTGGTACGGCCAGTTCTTCTCCAACCCCGAGTGGATGAGTGCGGCGTTCGCCAGCCTGAAAGTGGCGATCCTCACCACTATCTGCTCGGTCGCCCTGGGACTGCCCACCGCGTTTGCCCTGGTGCGCGGCAAGTTCCCCGGCCGCGAGCTGCTCTACGGGCTGTTCACCCTGCCGATGATCGTGCCGCTGGTGATCATCGCGGTGGCGGTCTACGCGCTGTTCCTCAAGCTCGGCTACACCGGCACGCTGTTCTCCTTCGTGGTCAGCCACGTGATCGTCGCGCTGCCGTTCACCATCATCTCGATCATCAACTCGCTGAAGCTGTTCGACCAGTCCATCGAGGACGCCGCGGTGATCTGCGGGGCGTCGCGCCTGCAAGCGGTGATGAAGGTGACCTTCCCGGCAATCCGCCCCGGCATGGTCGCCGGCGCGCTGTTCGCCTTCCTGGTCTCCTGGGATGAAGTGGTGCTGAGCGTGATGATGGCCAGCCCGACCCTGCAGACCCTGCCCGTGAAAATGTGGACCACCCTGCGCCAGGACCTGACCCCGGTGATCGCCGTCGCTTCGACGCTGCTGATCGGCCTGTCCGTCCTGGTGATGGTGATCGCCGCCGCCCTGCGCCGGCGCAACGAAATCCGCGCCTGAGCGCCGAGGTAAATGCCATGAGTGCCGTGATCCAAGAATCCCGCGAGCAGAAGACCCTGGTCAGCCTGCGCAACCTGAACAAGTTCTATGGCGACTTCACCGCCGTGGACAACATTTCCCTCGACATCCAGGACGGCGAGTTCCTTACCTTCCTCGGCTCCAGCGGCTCGGGCAAGAGCACCACGCTGTCGATGCTGGCCGGCTTCGAGACGCCCAGCAGCGGCGAGATCCTGGTCGAAGGCCAGTCGCTGGTGAATGTGCCGCCGCACAAGCGCGACATCGGCATGGTGTTCCAGCGCTACTCGCTGTTCCCGCATCTCTCGGTGCGCGACAACATCGGTTTCCCGCTGGACATCCGCAAGCAGAAGGGTGCTGAGCGCGACCGCCGCGTCGACGCCATGCTCAAGCTGGTGCAACTGGACAAGTTCGCCCACCGCCGTCCGGCGCAGCTCTCCGGCGGCCAGCAGCAACGCGTCGCCATCGCCCGCGCGCTGGTCTACGAACCGCGCATCCTGCTGATGGACGAACCCCTCGGTGCACTGGACAAGAAACTGCGCGAAGACCTGCAGGACGAGCTGCGTCACCTGCACCGTCGCCTGGGCATCACCATCGTCTACGTCACCCACGACCAGGAAGAAGCCATGCGCCTGTCGCAGCGCATCGCCATCTTCAGCCACGGCAAGATCGTCGGCCTGGGCAGCGGCTATGACCTCTACCAGAACCCGCCGAACGCCTTCGTGGCGTCGTTCCTCGGCAACTCCAACTTCCTTCGTGCGCGTGTCCACAGCAATGCTGCGGCGGAGTTCGAGGGCCGCGCCCTGGCCATCCGCCCGACCGCGAACCTGCGCGATGGGCAGGACATCCTGCTGATGGTGCGTCCGGAAAAAGCCCAGGTACTGAGCCCGGCTCAGGCGGCTGCCACACCGCTGGCGGCGGGTTGGAACGAGATTCCGGCAAAGGTCGCCGAGACGGTGTTCCTTGGCGAGAGCCTGACGTGCAGCGTGGTCACCGCCAGTGGCGCGAACCTTACGCTCAAGGAGCTGTCCGGCAACACCCAGCCGCTGGCACCGGGCAGCGAGGTTCGCGTGCGCTGGGCTGCCGCCGATGCCTGCGTGTATGACCAGTGGAACGAGAGCGACCTGACCAAGGGCGCGCACTGATTCGATTCTGACGATTCATCCCTTGAACCCCCGGCCTCCGTTGTGGCGTCGGGGGATTTTTTTGCCCGGAGCTTCTGCGGGTGGCGGTGGAAGTCGCGGCAACCGCCAGCCCTGCCGACAGATCGCGTACATGGCACGCTCCTACAGGGTGGCATCGGTGCCCGCGAACGCGCGGTCAGATCCAGATGGCATTCCAGAAGGGGTAATCGCCGGCACGCCGAACCAACCCTGCGCGAAGCGGATTGGCTACCAGATACCGTGCAGCTTTGAGCACGTCATCCTCCCGGCGTAGGGCCCGGTCGTGGAAGCCAGGCGTCCATAACTCATTGCGTCTGCCCATGGCGCGATTGGCCAGGCGCGCGCTGGCAGATTTCAGGTTCTTCACGGTGGTCTCCAGGCAGGGCTCTGCGCCCAACTGGAGCAGCCAGTGCGCGTGATCGGGCATCAGGACCCAGGCCAGCATGCTGCAGCCGTTCAGCAGGTGCTGATCTTCGAAGCAGCGCGCCGCTGCGAAATGGGTGAAGAAGGGTTGGCGGCGAAGCGTCGTGGTGGTGATCAGATAGACCGCATGGGGCAGGGCGATGCGGCCTTTGCGCAAAGCGGCACGGCCGGGGGAGTGCAGGGCCATGGTCGATCCTCTGTGTGAGTCGATCGACTATCAAGTTGGCGGCTGTTCTCTACGAGAGGAAATACCCGGAAGCCAGCCGGCTGATTCGGTGTCACCTGTAGGAGCGGGCCATGCCCGCGAACGCGCGGATACGCGCGGTCAGGTCCACATGGTGTGCCAGCAGGGAGGCATCGCTGATTCGCTTCACCCGTTTTTGCGGGGGGGCGGCGTCCGGGACAACCGCCGGCCCTGCCGACGGATCGCGCGCGTGGCACGCTCCTGCACGGGGTTGGGCATCAGCGAATGAAGTGCACCTTCCCGGTGTCGTCATTGCCCATGTAGATGCCGTACACGCCCGCCTGGCGTTCTTCGATGTAGCGCTCGAGGATCTGTCGGATCGCCGGGTAGTAGATGCACTCCCACGGGATATCTTCCGGTGCGAAGAACTTCACCTGCAAGGTCTCCGGGCCATGTTCGCCGGTCTCTTCGATCACGCTGGCGCGGAAGATGATGTAGACCTCGCTGATGGTCGGCACGCTGAAGATGGAGTAGGGCGAGACGATGTCGGCGCGTACGCCGGTCTCTTCCCAGACTTCGCGCAGGGCGGCCTGCTCGGTGGTTTCGCCGTTCTCCATGAAGCCGGCTGGCAGGGTCCAGGTGCCCGGGCGTGGTGGGATACCGCGCTGGCAGAGCAGGTATTTGCCGTCGCGCTCGATGATGCAGCCGGCAATGACCTTGGGGTTCTCGTAGTGGATGTAGCCGCAGCCCGCGCAGGTGAGGCGTTCGTGGGTGTCTCCCGGCGGGCACTGGCGGCTGAGGCCGCCACTGCCGCAAGCGGGACAGAAGCGCGGGGCGGGCATGGCGTCAGCGGCCTATGCGCGGCTCTTTGAGCGCGATGGGAGTGGCGATGTCGCGCACGTTGCCGGCGCCGTCCTGCTTGGAGCGCAGGTAGTCGAGGGCGACCTTGGCGGCGGCGCGCACGTGATCGACCGAGGCCTGGTGAGCAGCGACCGGGTCGCCGCTCTTGATCGCCTCGACCATGCGTTCCATTTCCTGGTTACTGGCAGCGCGGCGGTTTTCCTGGGACACGGAGGTGGCCCGCAGGTAGCTGATGCGTGCCTGCAGCTGGCGCAGTTGGGTCGCGGCGGTGCGGTTGCCCGAGCCTTCCAGCAGCACGTCATAGAAGCCCTGCACCGATTCGATCACCTGCTGCAGCTCGCCGTCTTCCAGCGCCTGGCGGTTTTCTTCCAGCGCGCGTTCCAGGTTGCGGATGTCGCGGGCCTTGGCGTTGAGGGTGAAGAGCTGGACGATCAGGCCTTCGAGCACGCAGCGCAGCTCGTAGATGTCGACCGCGTCTTCCAGGGTGATGATGGCGACGCGCGGACCCTTGGCGTCGGCGAATTCCACCAGTCCCTCGGACTCCAGGTGGCGCAGTGCCTCGCGCACGGAGGTGCGGCTGACGCCCAGGCGATCACACAGATCGCGCTCCACCAGGCGGTCGCCCGGCAGCAGCTGGAAGTTGAGGATGGCGCCGCGCAGCTTGTCGAGGACGATTTCGCGCAGGGTGACGGGGTTGCGATTGACCTTGAAGCTATCGTCGAGAGGCAGGCGTTTCATGGGGTCCGCTCTGTGTTCTGGCTGTCCATAGGAAGAACGATGGAGCACCTTGGGAGGCTCCATCGTCAAGTCGGGCCAGCAATCAACCACGTTCCTCGGCGTCGGCCTCGGCGAAGGCTTCGCGGGCGAGGCGGAAACTGTCCACCGCCGCGGGAACCCCGCAATAGATGCCGACCTGCAGGAGAATCTCGCGGATCTGCTCGCGGGATAACCCGTTACGCAGAGCGCCGCGCACATGCAGCTTGAGTTCGTGGGGGCGGTTGAGTGCCGAAATCATCGCCAAGTTTATCATGCTGCGTTCCTTGAGCGATAAGCCGTCCCGGCCCCAGACGTGGCCCCAGCAGTACTCGGTGACCATTTCCTGGAGCGGGCGGGTGAAGTCGTCGGCGTTCTGGATCGACTTGTTCACGTAGGCCTCGCCCAGCACCTGGGTGCGGATCGCCAGGCCTTTCTCGTATTTCTCGTTGCTCATCGGTAGTTCCTCGTTCTCCCTGTAGGAGCGAGCGTGCTCGCGAACCCAGGCAGCTTCGGTGTCGCCGGGTAATCCGTTCGCGAGCAAGGACTGGGCGTCCCCCTCGGTCCTACGAAATGCAACAGCCCACAGGCTGGAATAAAAAAGGCCGCTGCCGAGGGTGATGGCGAGCGGCCTTGGAAAGCGTTAGCCGGTTATCTCCGGCAGTGCGCCGAGCTTGCCGCGGTGATAGACCATCGGGGTGACCTCCTGCTCCGGCAGGATCAGGTTCTTCACCGCGCCGACGATGATCGCGTGATCACCGCCGTCGTACTCGCGCCACAGCTCGCATTCGATGATCGCCGTGGCCTTGGTCAGCAGCGGGTTACCCAGATCGCTCAGGCGCCACTCGATGCCCTTGGTCTTCTCCTTGCCCTTCTTGGCGAAGGCGTAGGCCTCGGCCTGCTGGTCGGAGCACAGCAGGTGAATGGCGAACTGCTTGCTGTCACGCAGGATCGGGTAGGTGTCCGAGCCGTAGTTGGGGCAGAACAGCACCAGCGCCGGGTCGATCGACAGCGCACTGAACGCGCTGGCGGTGATACCGACGATCTCGCCGTCGGCGTCCAGGGTGGTGACCACGGTGACGCCGGACGGGAAGGAGCCCATCACTTCTTTGTAGATGCCAGGTTCGATCATCTCGTCGCTCCTCTCAACGCATCACGAAGGGATCGGGCATGGGCGCCTGCGAGAGGTTGATCCACACCGTCTTCAGCTCGGTGTAGGCCAGCACCGAATCGATGCCGCTCTCGCGGCCGTAGCCGCTGTTGTGGAAGCCGCCGATGGGCGCCATGGCGGACACCGCACGGTAGGTGTTGACCCAGATGATGCCGCTGCGAATGCCGCGGGCCATGCGGTGGGCGCGGCCCAGGTCGCGGGTCCAGATGCCGGCGGCGAGGCCGAACTGGGAGTCGTTGGCCATGGCCAGTGCTTCGGCTTCGTCCTTGAAACGGATGACCGAGGCGACCGGGCCGAAGACTTCTTCCTGCATGATCTTCATCGAGTGGCTGTCGCACTCGAACAGGGTCGGCTCGTAGAACCAGCCCTCCGAGTCGATCGACGCACGCTTGCCACCCAGGCGCAGACGGGCGCCTTCGGCCAGGGCGTCGGCGACCAGGCCTTCGACCACGGCGAGCTGCTGCGCGGTGGCCATGGGGCCCATCTCGCTCTGCTCGTCCTGCGGGTTGCCGATGCGGATGCGCTGGGCGCGCTCCACCAGTCGGGCGACGAACTCGTCGTAGATCTCGTCCTGCACCAGCAGGCGCGAGCCGGCGACGCAGCTCTGCCCGGAGGCGGCGTAGATGCCGGCCACGGCGCCGTTGATGGCGCTGTCCAGGTCGGCGTCGGCGAAGATGATGTTGGGCGATTTGCCGCCCAGTTCCAGTGACAGCTTGGCGAAGTTCTCCGCGCTGCTGCGCACCACGTGGCGCGCGGTGGCGGCGCCGCCGGTGAAGGCGATCTTGCGCACCAGCGGATGACGGGTGAGCGCCGCGCCGGTGCTCGGGCCGAAGCCGGTGACCACGTTGACCACGCCGGCCGGGAAGCCGGCTTCGGTGGCCAGGCGGGCCAGTTCGAGAATGGTCGCCGAGGCGTGTTCGGAGGGTTTGAGCACGATGGTGTTGCCGGCAGCCAGGGCCGGGGCCAGCTTGATCGCGGTCAGGTAGAGCGGGCTGTTCCACGGGATGATCCCGGCGACCACGCCCAGCGGCTCGTGCACGGTGTAGGCGAACAGGTCGGGCTTATCCAGCGGCAGGGTGCCGCCTTCGAGCTTGTCCGCCAGGCCCGCGGTGTAGTGGAAGAACTCCGGCAGGTAGCCGACCTGGCCGCGGGTTTCGCGGATCAGCTTGCCGTTGTCGCGGCTTTCCAGCTGCGCCAGGTGTTCCTTGTTCTCGGCGATCAGGTCGCCCAGGCGGCGCAGCAGCTTGCCGCGGGCGGTGGCGGTGAGGCCACGCCAGGCCGGGTCGTTGAAGGCGCGCTGGGCGGCCTGCACGGCGCGCTCGACGTCGGCTTCATCGGCATCGGGGAGTTCGGCCCAGGCTTGCGCGCGAGCGGGGTCGAGGCTCTCGAAGGTCTTGCCGGAGACGGCGTCGACCCACTGGCCATCGATGAACATCTGGAAGCGTGCGAGGGTCATGCGACATTCCCCTGTACGTGATTCTTGGAAACCTGCGCCTGTTGCAGGAAGTCGAGCAGCATCTGGTTGACCAGCCGCGGCGACTCTACCGGCATCATGTGGCGCTGTTCGTCGAGCACCGTCACCTTGGCGCCCGGAATGCGTTCGGCGAGCTCGGTGGCCATCTTCGGCGTCGAGCCCGGGTCCAGCTCACCGGTGGCGACCAGGGTCGGCACCTTGATGCTGCCCAGGTCGTCCACGCGGTACATGTCCTGCGTGGCGAACAGGGTGTAGGTAGTCAGATAGCCCTGCGGATCGTTGCTGGCAAGGGTCTGGCGGATTGCAGCGATCTGCGCCGGGTTGGCGGCCTGGTACTCGCGGCTGAACCAGCGCGACAGGGCTGCCTCGGCGTTGGCGTCCGGGCCGTGTTCGGCGGCCTGGCGGGTCCGCTCGATCACGCCGGCGCGCTGTTCGGCGCTGCGGTTGAACACGCTGTTCAATACGACCAGGCCGTCCAGGCGCTCGGGGTAGTGCAGGGCGAAGGCCCGCGCCACCAGACCACCCATGGAGAAGCCGATGACCGTGGCACTGGTCACCCCCAGGTGGTCGAGCAGCTCGCGCAACTGGTCGGCATAACCGACCAGCCCACAGTCCGGCTGCGGCAGCTGACTCGCGCCATGGCCAAGCATGTCATAGGCAATGACCTGGAAGTGCGGGGCCAGACCGACGATCTGGCCGCCCCACATTTCCTTGTTCAGGCCGACGCCGTGGATCAGTACCACGGGGTGGCCCTGGCCGGTCGCCAGGTAACTGGTGCCGGCCGGTGTGCGTTCAGCGGTGAGCCGAATCATGGAGCGCTCCTGCACGGTGTGGATCACTGAGCCTGTTCGGCGGCCAGTTCTTCCAGGTCGATGTAGCGGTTGCCGATGCGCGGGTGCAGGCGGCCACCGTCGGCGGCGCCCAGTACCACGACGATCTCGTCGGCGCGCGGGGCGTCTTCGATCTGCATTTCCAGGGTGATGTAGTGCGAACGCAGGCCTTCGTCGTCCTTGTGCATCATCGGGATCTGGATCGAGGTGCCCGGGCCGCCGCGCTTGTTGGTGAAGCTCAGGTAGCTCTTGGCATCCACGGCCTGGCGGTAGTGGTTGCCGAAACGCAGGGTGTGGATGACGGCGGAGGCGTGTTCGATCTCGCCATCGGCGCCGACCACGGCAGCCTTGCCGTAGGCCTGGATCTTGTCAGCGCCACCGATGGCGGCGGTCAGGCGCTCGACCATCAGCGCGCCCAGCTCGGAGCAGTGGGCCTTGATCTCGGGCTTGAGGTCTTCGACGAAGCCGCGACCGGCCCACGGGTTCTTGATCACCACGGCCAGGCCGACCATGGTCACCGGGGTGTCGGTGGCCTTGCCGGCTTCGATGAAGGTCTGCTCGCTGTAGGTGACGATCTTGCGAATCTCGAAACTCATGGGTCGCTCCAGTTGTGACTTCGGCTGGGTTGGGGAAGGGATTCGGTATCATGGTATACCATAATACAGTTTGCGCAAGACGTATTTGCCGTGGGCTCGGAGTGCCCGGAGCCAGCAGCGGCGGGTGGTGCATGGGAGTGCGGGGAGGGCAGGCGACAGGCGGTCGCGGGGAAAATCCGGCGTTTCGGCGGCCTCGGCGGCGCGGTATCCTTGGCGCCATCAGCCGGCGCGCATGGCGCCGGAGCCTTGTCGGAGAGCCTTCGAGCATGAAACAGGAAATCGCCACCGTGACCGTCAGCGCCGAACACTGGGGGCGCGAGGCCGAAGCGGTGGATAACGCCCGTGTGACGGTGACGCTCAGTGCGCCGGAAGAGGGTGTGATCGAGGTGAGCTTCAAGGGCCAGCTGGACGCGCCGGAAGAGCCGACTCACGTCTGCGTGACGCTGGAGAACGGCCTCTCTTATTACGGTGAGATCCAGGGCGGTGAGGCGAACGCGGAGGGTGGGTCGATTCGCTTTGAGGGCGAGTTGATCGATCTGGAAGGCTTCTGAGCCCGTCGTTTGCGCTCGGGCCAATAATGTAGGAGCGGGCCATGCCCGCGATCACGCCCATGGGGCGCTCGTACAGGTTGACTCTGGGCTTGCCCAATAAAAAACCGGCCCCAAGGGCCGGTTTTTCATTGCCTGTGGATAACCCTCACTGCTGCTGCGGGATCATCCCTTCGATGCGCTTGGCGAAGGCGTTCGCCAGCGGGCCATCGGCGAGCAGCAGCAGGTAGTCGTGTTCGGACTTGGCCGCCGGGGCGATCTGGTATTTCAGAGTGCCCGAGGCGACCTGGCCGACCACCGGCACGGTCAGGGTGCCGACGCATTCCAGCACGCCGCTGTCCGGGTCCTTGTCGATGATGGCCACGTCTTTCAGTTCGGCCTTGCTCAGTGCGTCGGACTGGGCGGAAAGCGCTCCCGAGAGGAAGATCTTCACCAGCTGGTTCTTCACGTCGTCCGAGCCGCAGACCTTGGCCTGGTTACCTCCGCAAGCGCTCAGCAGCGCGGCGGCGGCCAGTACGGCCGACAATTTCAATACGTTCATCTATCCACCCTGTGGCGTTCCATGATGGCCATTGGATAGGAAAAGGCCGGAAAAATTCCCTGTCCGCCCGTCCCGTTTCGCTACCCAGTTGGCGAAACGGGAGAAGGATTGCGGGCCGTCAGACCACGAAGCGCGCCACCATCCCGTTCAGGTCCACGGCCAGGCGCGACAGTTCCTGGCTCGCCGCGCTGGTCTGGGTGGCGCCGGCCGAGGTCTGGGTGGCCAGGTCGCGTATGTTCAGCAGGTTGCGGTCCACCTCGCGGGCGACCTGGGCCTGTTCCTCGGTGGCGCTGGCGATCACCAGGTTGCGCTCGTTGATCAGCGACATGCGTTCCAGGATCACCTGCAGCGAAGCGCCGGCTTCGCCGGTGCGGCTGACGGTGCGCTCGGCGTGGGCGGTGCTGCTGAGCAGGGCGGCGACGGTGCGGTCGCTGCCGTTCTGGATGGCCGAGACCAGTTCCTCGATCTCGCGGGTCGAACTCTGTGTGCGCTGGGCCAGCGAGCGTACTTCGTCGGCGACCACGGCAAAGCCGCGTCCGGCCTCGCCCGCGCGGGCGGCTTCGATGGCGGCGTTGAGCGCCAGCAGGTTGGTCTGCTCGGCCACGCTGCGGATCACCTCGAGCACCTTGCCGATGTCCTGCGCCTGGTTCGCCAGCGCTTCCGCCTGTTGCGAGGCCTGGCCCACTTCGCCGGCCAGGGTGCCGATGGCGTTGGACGTCTCGTCCACCCGCTCGCTGCCGCTGCGCGCGGCATCGATGGCCTCGCGGGAGGCGGCGGACGTGGAAGCGGCGTTGCTGGCGACTTCTTCGACTGCACTGGTCATCTGGTTGACCGCCGTGGCGGCCATCTCGATCTGGTCGCTCTGCTGCTGCAGGGCTCGGCTGCTTTCTTCCATCACGCTGTGCATTTCCTCGGCGGCCGAGGCGAGCTGGCTGGCCGAGTTGCCGATGCCGCGGATGGTCTCGCGCAGGCTGTTCTGCATGTTCGCCAGCGCATTGAGCAACTGCGCCGGTTCGTCACGACCTTCGATGCTGAAGCGTTGGCTGAGGTCGCCGCTGGCGATGGTCTGCGCCACGCGTACCGCCTGGTTGAGCGGCACGACGATGCTGCGGGTGAGTTGCCAGGCCAGCAGCAGGGTGAGACCGACGCTCAGCAGCAGGACGGCGCTGACCACCAGCCGGCCGCTCTGGAACTGCTCCACGGCGCGATCGGCAGCGGCAGCAGCACCGTTGCGGTTGAGGTCGATCAGCGCGGTGAGGCGCTTGTTCAGCTCCGCACCCTGCTGGGCGATGTTGCCGTTGAGGATGCGCAGCGCGCCTTCGTCATCGTTCTGCCGGATCTTCTCCACCAGTTGATCGACGAAACCGAGGTAGCCGTCCAGCGCCTGGTGCAGTTCATCGGTGCGCTGCTGTTCCTCGGCGCTGAGGATCAGCCGGCGGTAGTCGGCGAGCACCTTGTCCTTGTCCTGCCGCGCCTCGGCGATCAGCCCCAGGCTGTGCTCGCGGGCGGCGCTGTCGTGGTTGACCAGCAGGCGCATGGACTCCAGGCGGATGCGCGCGATGTCATTGGACAGCTGGTTCATGTGGTTGATGCTCAGCAGCCAGTTGCTGTCGATCTCCTCGGAAGCGGCGCGCAGGGTCGAGAGCTTGTACAGCGAGAACAACCCGAGGAACACCAGGAGCAGGCCCATGACGGCAAAACCCAGGGACGCGCGGCGGCCAATACTCATGCTTCTGAACATCGTGAATTCCCTTTCTTCATCCAGTGTGTGGGGCCCCTTGGGCCCTGCCATGCACAGTGATGGCGCAGTGATATTACTGGCCGCCAATTTTTTGCAGCAGTGGCAAAACAGGACTAGCAGACGAAAAACCTGTCCGCATCGGTGGAAGGGGTGATTCAGACGAGCGTGAGCCAGGCCAGAACCGCGTAGCGGCCGACCTTGGCGAGGGTCACCAGCAGCAGGAAGCGCCACAGCGGTTCGCGCATGACACCGGCGATCAGCGTCAGCGGATCGCCGATCACCGGCGCCCAGCTCAGCAGCAGCGACCAACTGCCGAAACGCCGGTAACGACGCTGGGCTTTTTCCAGCGCCGCATCGCTGACCGGGAACCAGCGGCTGCCGTGCCAGCGCTCTATTCCACGCCCCAGCAGCCAGTTCACCCATGAGCCGAGCACATTGCCCAGGCTGGCGGCCAGCAGCAGCGACCACAGTGGGTATTGGCCGCCCAGCAGCAGGCCGACCAGCACGACTTCCGATTGCAGCGGCAGCAGGGTGGCGGCGACAAAGGCAGAGAGAAACAGGCCGGCATGAGCGGCGAGGGCGAGGCTGAGCATCGGTTGGTCGGAAGCGGGTAATGGGCGGACAGAATGACAAGCACCGCCGTACTAAAAAATTGGAATAAAGAGGCGAGGTTCCGGCGTGTCCAGATACTATATGTCCTATCTTGCTGAGGACTTGATAGGAATTTACATTCGCGGCGACTGCTCGCCTGAATGAAACGTCCGTCGGCACGCCACACATCTTCTGGGGAACGCTGTGAAGAACTGGACTCTACGCCAACGCATCCTGGCCAGCTTTGCCGTCGTCATCGCGATCATGCTGCTGATGGTGGTGATTTCCTACACCCGCCTGTTGCGCGTCGAGGCCAGCACCAAACGGGTCAATGAAGATGCCATGCCCGGGACTTACGCCCTGACCCAGGTGCGTTCGACCTGGACCGACAGCATCCTGCTGACCCAGGTCCTGGTCGGCCTTTCCAACGGCCAGCAAATGGACGAGAAGCATCGCCAGGACTTCCGCGCCATCCACGACACCCTGAACGAGCGGATTGGCCAGTACGAGCGCACCGTGCGCGACGCCCGCGACCTGGAGATGCTCAACCACTTCAAGCAGCAGGTGACCCAGTACGACGCCCAGCTGGACGAGGTCCTGCAGCTCTATGCCACCGACCGCGAAGGTGCGCGCAAGCTGCTGCTGGAGCGCCTGGAGCCGATGTGGGAAGACGGCCGCAAGACGCTCACCCAGCTGATCTCGTTGAACAAGGAGATCGCTGACGCGGCCGCCGGGACCATCGTCACCGAGGTCGCTACCGCCAAGGCGATCATGCTCATCTCGCTGTTGCTGGCCATTGTCGCTGCGGCGGTCTGCGGGCTGCTGCTGATGCGCGCCATCACCGAGCCGGTGCGCCAGGTGGTCAAGGGCCTGCAGGTCATGGGCAGTGGCGACTTCACCACGCGCCTGGACATGGAGCGCAACGACGAATTCGCGGTGATCGAGACCGGCTTCAACGGCATGGCCGAGGAGCTCAAGAGCCTGGTGTCGCAGGCGCAGCGTTCGGCCATCCAGGTGACCACCTCGGTGACCGAGATCGCCGCCACGTCCAAGCAGCAGCAGGCCACCGCCACCGAGACCGCTGCCACCACCACCGAAATTGGCGCCACCTCGCGGGAAATCGCCGCCACCTCGCGTGACCTGGTGCGCACCATGACCGAGGTATCCTCGGCTGCCGAACAGACGTCCACCCTGGCCGGCTCCGGCCAGCTGGGCCTGGCGCGCATGGAAGAAACCATGCACCACGTGATGGGCGCCGCCGAGCTGGTCAACGCCAAGCTGGCGATCCTCAACGAGCGCGCCGGCAACATCAACCAGGTGGTCACCACCATCGTCAAGGTCGCCGACCAGACCAACCTGCTCTCGCTCAACGCTGCCATCGAGGCGGAGAAGGCCGGCGAGTACGGCCGTGGTTTTGCCGTGGTCGCCACCGAGGTGCGCCGCCTGGCCGACCAGACCGCCGTGGCCACCTACGACATCGAGCAGATGGTCCGCGAGATCCAGTCCGCCGTGTCCGCCGGCGTGATGGGCATGGACAAGTTCTCCGAAGAGGTGCGTCGCGGCATCTCGGAAGTCGGCCAGGTCGGCGAGCAGCTCTCGCAGATCATCCAGCAGGTACAGGCGCTGGCGCCGCGCGTGCAGATGGTCAACGAAGGCATGCAGGCCCAGGCCACCGGCGCCGAGCAGATCAACCAGGCGCTGGTGCAACTCGGCGAGGCGACCGGGCAGACAGTGGAATCCCTGCGCCAGGCCAGCTTTGCCATCGACGAGCTGAACCTCGTGGCCAACGGACTGCGCAATGGCGTCTCCCGCTTCAAGGTCTGACGCCGCTGCGGCGGGCAGGCTGTACCTGCAGTTCCGCCTGGGCGCGGACCGCTATGCGCTGGACGTCCACGACGTCATCGAAGTGCTGCCGCTGCCTGCGTTCAAGCGCGTGCCGGAAGCGCCGGCCTGGGTCGCCGGACTGTTCCCGCACCGCGGAGAACTGTTGCCGGTGCTCGACCTGAGCCAACTGGCGTTCGGGCGTGGCGCGCTGCGCCGCACCAGCACGCGACTTGTGCTGGTGCGTTATCACGCTCAGGGCGTGGGCCCGGAACAGCGGCTCGGGCTGATCCTCGAACAGGCGACCCATACCCTGCGCCGCGATCCGGCGGCGTTCCGCGACTACCCCCTGGACAACGGCAGCGCCCGCTACCTCGGCCCCGTGCTGGAGGACGAGCAGGGCCTGCTGCAGCGCGTGGGCGTGGACCAGTTGCTCAGCGATGAAGCCCGCGCGCGCCTTCTGCAGGACACGGGAGGAGCGCCGGAATGACCGACCCGCGGTTTGCCCAATTGCTCAAGGAGCGTATCGGCCTCGACGCCGAGTCGGTCGGCGACGCTGTGATCGAGCGCGCCGTGCGCCAGCGCTGCCAGAAGGTCAGTGGCGGCAATCCGGATCATTACTGGATGATCCTGCAGGGCTCCGCCGAGGAAGTGCAGGCGCTCATCGAGGCGGTGATCGTTCCCGAAACCTGGTTCTTCCGTTACCCCGAATCCTTCGCCGCGCTGGCGGACCTCGCGTCCCGCCGCGTGCTGGAACTCGCCGGTACCCGGCCGTTGCGGATGCTCAGCCTGCCGTGCTCCACCGGCGAGGAGCCATATTCCATCGTCATGGCGCTGCTGGATGCGGGCCTCGCGCCAGCGGCCTTCCAGGTCGACGCGCTGGACGTCAGCCGCGCGGTGCTGGAACGGGCGGAGGAGGGGCGCTATGGGCGCAACTCGTTCCGTGGCTCCAACCTGGCATTCCGCGACCGCCATTTCAGCGCTGACGGCAATGACTACCAACTGGCCGAGGCGGTACGCCGCAAGGTTCGCTTTCGTGTCGGCAATCTGCTGGCGCCGGGCCTGCTGGCTGGCGAGGCGCCCTATGACTATGTGTTCTGCCGCAACCTGCTGATCTATTTCGATCGCCCGACCCAGGAGCAGGTGGTGGGCGTGCTGCGCCGCCTGGCTCGGCCGGACGGCGTGCTGTTCATCGGGCCGGCCGAGGCCAGCCTGATGTCGCGCATCGGCCTGCGTCCGCTGGGGGTGCCGCAATCCTTTGCCTTCCCATTGCAGGATGCCGAGCCGGCGCCTCGTGCGGCGCCGCTGAACTGGACAGCGCCTCCACCGATTCCGCGCCCGGCTCCGCCCAAGCCCGCGCCGATGCGCCCGCGTCCGGCGAACCAGCCTGAACAGCCGCCCGTTGTCCCTGCCGGCAACGCGCTCGCGGAGATCGCCCAGCTCGCCAATTCCGGGCAGGCCGCCGAAGCTCGCCAGCGCTGCGAGGCGCTGCTGGCCGAGCAGGGCCCGAACACCGAAGCCTTCTACTGGCTCGGTCTGCTGGCCGACGCCCAGGGCCAGAGCAGCGAGGCCCAGGCGTACTACCGCAAGGCCCTGTACCTGCAACCCGATCACCAGGAAAGCCTGCAACACCTGGCCGCGCTGCTCGCGGCCCAGGGTGATGCAGCCGGCGCACGCCGCCTGCAGGAGCGCGCCGCGCGAGGAGTGAAACGCAATGGTTGAGCGCGCCCCGTCATACATCGATGGCTCATCCATTGGCGATGACCTGCCGACGGTGGATGACTGCTGGAACCGCATCGGCGTGCGCGGCGACCGCAGTTGCCCGAAGCTGGCCGAGTACATCCATTGCCGCAACTGCCCGGTGCATGCCGCCGCCGCTATCAGCCTGCTGGACCGCTACGCGCTGGGCAGCGAAGGTGCGCACCTGGCGTCCGTCGAAGTCGCCGAAGCGGCGGTCGAGGACGGCCGCCCGCACCTGATCTTCCGCCTTGGCGAGGAGTGGCTGGGTCTGCCCACCCGCGCCCTGGCCGAGGTCGCTCCGGCCTGTGGGGTGCATTCGCTGCCGCACCAGCGCTCGCCCGCGCTGCTGGGCGTGGCCAACGTGCGCGGCACGCTGGTGGCCTGCATTTCCCTGGGGGAACTCCTCGGCCTCGACCGCCGTGCGGCCGCCCGCGACGACGCCCGCATCGTACCGCGCATGCTGATCCTCGCTGCCACCGGTGGGCCGATCATCTCGCCGGTGGACGAAGTGGACGGCATCCATGAACTGGACGAGAAGGCCATCGTCGAAGCCTCGTCCCAGAGCCATGTCGCCAACGACCGCTTCACCCGTGGGGTGATGCAGTGGCGCAACCGCAGCATCCGCCTGCTCGACCAGGAAGCCCTGCTCGACGCCGCCACCCGGAGCCTCGCATGACGCCGGACCAGATGAAGGATGCGTCGATGCTGGAGCTGTTCCGCCTGGAGGCGGAGGCCCAGACGCAGGTGCTGGTCCAGGGCCTGATGGCGCTGGAGCGCAATCCTGCTCAGGCCGATCAGCTTGAGGCCTGCATGCGCGCCGCGCACTCGCTCAAGGGCGCCGCGCGAATCGTCGGCCTCGACGCCGGCGTTCAGGTCGCCCATGTCATGGAGGATAGCCTGGTCGGCGCCCAGGAAGGCCGGCTGCTGCTGACCTCCGGGCATATCGACGCCTTGCTGGCTGGCACCGATATCCTTCTGCATATTGCCGATGCCCAGCCCGAGCGTGCCGAACAGGCCCAGCAGGGTGTGCCGGCCATGGTCGAACGCTTGCAGGCGCTGGTGGCCGGAACGGTAGCACCGCCGCCACCCAGGGTGTCGGTGCCGGTCGAGGCTGCACCGCCGGTCGTCGAATCCTCTGCGCCTGCGCCCGAACGGGCACCGCGGCGCCGCTCCAGCGACAGCGATGAAGCCGGCGAGCGTGTGCTGCGGGTCACCGCCGAGCGCCTGAACCAGTTGCTCGACTACTCCAGCAAGTCGCTGGTGGAATCCCAGCGCCTCAAGCCGCTGCTCGATTCGCTGCAGCGCCTCAAGCGCATCCAGGCCAGTGCCAGCCGTGTGCTGGACGGTGCCCGCGATGCTGCCAGCACGGCCAACCTCGACGCCGAGGCGCAGGCCTACCTGGCCGACGCACGTCGGTTGGTCGGCGAGTGCCAGCAACTGCTCAGCGAACAGATCGCCGAGCTGGACGAATTCAGTTTCAAGGCCGGCCAGCGCGCCCAGTCGCTCTACGACACCGCGCTGTCCTGTCGTATGCGCCCGTTCTCCGACGTGCTGGCCGGGCAGGCGCGGATGGTCCGTGACCTCGGTCGCTCGCTGGGCAAGACCGTGCGCCTGGACATCCAGGGCGCCACCACCCAGGTCGACCGCGATGTGCTGGAGAAGCTCGAAGCGCCACTGACCCACCTGCTGCGCAATGCCGTCGATCACGGCATCGAGCCCGCCGAGGTGCGCGCCCGCAATGGCAAGCCGGCGGAGGGCAGCATCCAGCTGCTGGCCCGCCACCATGCCGGCATGCTGGTCCTGGAGTTGCAGGATGACGGCGGTGGCGTTGATCTCGACCGCCTGCGCACGGCCATCGTGCGCAGGCAGTTATCCACGGAAGAAACCGTGGCGCGCCTGACCGAGGAAGAACTGCTGAGCTTCCTGTTCCTGCCTGGCTTCAGCATGCGCGAGGAGGTCACCGAGGTCTCCGGGCGAGGCGTCGGCCTGGATGCCGTGCAGCACATGGTGCGCCAGCTGCGCGGCGGTATCCGCATGGAGCAGGTTCGCGGGCAGGGCGCGCATTTCCACCTGGAAGTACCGCTGACGCTTTCCGTGGTGCGCAGCCTGGTCGTCACTATCGGCGGCGAGGCCTATGCCTTCCCGTTGGCACACATCGAACGCATGCGGCGCCTGGCGCCGGACGAGATCGTCCAGCTCGAAGGTCGTCAGCAGTTCTGGCACGAGGGCCGGCATGTCGGACTGGTGTCCGCCAGCCAGCTGTTGCAGCGCCCCGACGGCGAAGCCACGCCGGACGAGATTCCGGTCGTGGTGATCCGCGAGCGCGACAGCGCCTATGGCGTGGCGGTGGAGAAGTTCATCGGCGAGCGCACCCTGGTGGTGGTGCCGCTGGATGCCCGGCTGGGCAAGGTGCAGGACGTCTCCGCCGGCGCGCTGCTGGACGACGGCACGCCGGTGCTGATCCTCGACGTCGAGGACATGCTGCGCTCGGTGGAAAAGCTCCTGGCCACCGGCCGCCTGGAACGCATCGACCCCACCGGCCGCCTCACCGGTCCGGCGCGCAAGCGCGTGCTGGTGGTGGACGACTCGCTCACCGTGCGCGAGCTGGAGCGCAAGCTGCTGCTGGGGCGCGGCTATGATGTCGCGGTGGCGGTGGACGGTATGGACGGCTGGAATGCGCTGCGTTCGGAACATTTCGACCTGGTCATTACCGACATCGACATGCCGCGCATGGACGGCATCGAGCTGGTGACCCTGATCCGCCGTGACACCCGCCTGCAATCGCTGCCGGTGATGGTGGTGTCCTACAAGGATCGCGAAGAAGACCGTCGACGCGGCCTGGATGCCGGCGCCGACTATTATCTGGCCAAGGCCAGTTTCCATGACGAGGCCTTGCTGGATGCGGTGGTCGACCTGATCGGGAGTGCTCAGGGATGAAAATAGGGATCGTCAACGACATGCCCCTGGCGGTGGAGGCAATGCGCCGCGCGCTGGCTTTCGAGCCGGCGCACCGCATCGTCTGGGTCGCCGCCAATGGCGCGGAAGCGCTGGAGATGTGCGCCGCGCAGAAACCCGATGTGATCCTCATGGACCTGTTGATGCCGGTGATGGATGGCGTCGAAGCGACCCGGCGGATCATGGCCCAGAGCCCCTGCGCGATCATCGTCGTCACGGTGGACCTGGAACGCAACATGAGCCGCGTGTTCGATGCCATGGGTAATGGCGCCGTGGACGCGGTGAACACGCCGACCATGGGCATGGGCGATCCTGCCGAAGCGGCCCGTCCGCTGCTGCGCAAACTGCAGAACCTGGCCTGGCTCAACGCTCCGCGTGACAGCCGCCCGGCCACCAGCGCCGTGCCGGCACGCAAGGGCAGCGGCGCGCGCAAGCTGATCGCCATCGGCTCCTCGGCCGGAGGCCCGGCGGCGCTGGCGGACCTGTTCGCGCGCCTGCCGGAAGATTTCCCCGCCGCCATCGTGGTCGTCCAGCACGTTGACGAGGTCTTCGCCGCCGGCATGGCCGAATGGCTCACGACCCAGTCGAAGATTCCCGTGCGCCTGGCGCGCAACGGCGAGGCGCCGCAGCCGGGCTGCGTGCTGCTGGCCGGCACCAATCACCATATCCGCCTGCTCAAGGGCGGCGAGCTGGCCTACACCGCCGAACCCAGCAGCCATATCTACCGGCCTTCCATCGACGTGTTCTTCGACAGCGTGGTCGAGTACTGGGTCGGCGATGCCATCGGCGTGCTGCTCACCGGCATGGGCCGGGACGGCGCCGAGGGCCTGAAGCACATGCGTGAACGAGGTTTCCTGACCCTGGCCCAGGATCAGGAAAGCAGTGCCGTGTACGGTATGCCCAAGGCCGCGGCGGCGATCGGCGCTGCGGTGGAGATTCGCGCGCTGGGCGACATAGCCCGACGACTCGCTGAGGTCTGCGCCTGAGCGCAGTCTACGGAGCTGATTGCATGAACCCCATTTCCATGAACTCAACGTCGAGTGACTATCCCGTGAACACCCCAGGCGATTCCGCCGTAATGGTGCTGCTGGTGGACGACCAGCCGATGATCGGCGAAGCCGTGCGCCGCGCCCTGGCGGACGATCCCAGCATCGACTTCCACTTCTGCTCCGATCCGCACCAGGCCATCGCCCTGGCGATCCAGATCAAGCCCACCGTGATCCTCCAGGACCTGGTGATGCCCGGCGTCGACGGCCTTTCGCTGGTGCGCGAGTACCGCGCCAACCCAGGCACCCGTGACCTGCCGATCATCGTCCTGTCGACCAAGGAGGACCCGACGGTGAAGAGCGCGGCGTTCAGCGCCGGCGCCAACGACTACCTGGTCAAGCTGCCCGACGCCATCGAACTGATCGCCCGGGTGCGCTACCACTCGCGTTCCTACCTCGCCCTGCAACAACGCGACGAGGCCTATCGCGCGCTTCGCGAGAGCCAGCAGCAACTGCTGGAAACCAACCTGGTGCTGCAGCGGCTGATGAATTCCGACGGTCTCACCGGGCTGTCCAACCGCCGACACTTCGACGAGTACCTGGAAATGGAGTGGCGTCGCTCCCTGCGCGATCAGACCCAGCTGTCGATCCTGTTGATCGACGTCGACCACTTCAAGGCCTACAACGACACCTTCGGCCATGTGCAGGGCGACGAGGCGCTGCGCCAGGTCGCCGGGGCGATCCGTGCCAGCGCCAGCCGCCCCTCGGACCTCCCTGCGCGCTACGGCGGCGAGGAGTTCGTCATGGTCCTGCCAAACACCTCGCCCGGCGGCGCGCGCCTGCTGGCGGAGAAGCTGCGGCGCCTGGTGCAGGACCTGAACATCCGCCACGAGCTGCCCATCCCGGGCTCCTCGCTGACCATCAGTATCGGCGTGGCGACCCTGGTTCCCCAGTCCGGGCAGGCCTGCCGCCAGCTCATCGAACTGGCCGACCAGGCGCTCTACAACGCCAAGCACGGTGGTCGCAATCAGGTCGCCATCGCTGGCTGAGCAGGCGGGGAGGTCGCGGAAACGGTGAGCGTGCTTTGTCGTAAAGCCTGAAAGGGCGCCGAAAAATCACGTATACTTGCCGGCTTTTCTACGCCCTTTACCCGTGAGAGATGCCCGCCATGGAAATCCAACCGATCCTCAACAGCATCAAGGACCTCTCCGACCGTACCCATTCGATTCGGGGGTATCTTTGACTACGATCTGAAACATGATCGTCTGATCGAAGTAAACCGCGAACTGGAAGACCCGGCGGTCTGGAACAAGCCCGAATACGCCCAGAACCTGGGCCGCGAGCGCGCCATGCTGGCGCAGATCGTCGAGACCCTCGACGAGCTCACCGGCGGTCTGGCCGACTCCCGCGACCTGCTCGACATGGCGGTCGAGGAGAATGACGAGGGCGCCGTCGGCGACGTCGAGACCGAAGTCCAGCGCCTGCGCGAGATTCTCGAGAAGCTCGAGTTCCGCCGCATGTTCAGTGGCGAGATGGACCCCAACAACGCCTACCTGGACATCCAGGCCGGCTCCGGCGGCACCGAAGCCCAGGACTGGGCCAACATGCTGCTGCGCATGTACCTGCGCTGGGCTGACAAGAACGGCTTCAGCGCCGAGATCGTCGAACTCTCCGAAGGTGAAGTCGCCGGTATCAAGGGCGCCACCGTGCACATCAAGGGCGAGTACGCCTTCGGTTGGCTGCGCACCGAGATCGGTGTGCACCGTCTGGTGCGCAAGAGCCCGTTCGACTCCGGCAACCGTCGCCACACCTCGTTCACCGCGGTGTTCGTCTCGCCGGAAATCGACGACAACATCGAGATCGAGATCAACCCGGCCGACCTGCGCATCGACACCTACCGCTCCTCCGGCGCAGGCGGTCAGCACGTGAACACCACCGATTCCGCGGTGCGTATCACCCACGTGCCGACCAACACCGTGGTGGCGTGCCAGAACGAACGCTCCCAGCACGCCAACAAGGACACCGCCATGAAAATGCTGCGGGCCCGGTTGTACGAGCAGGAGATGCAGAAGCGCACCGCCGCCTCGCAGGCGCTGGAAGACACCAAGTCCGATATCGGCTGGGGTCACCAGATCCGTTCCTACGTGCTCGACCAGTCGCGCATCAAGGACCTGCGTACCGGCGTGGAACGCAGCGATTGCGACAAGGTGCTCGACGGCGACCTGAACGAGTATCTGGAAGCCAGCCTGAAACAAGGCCTGTAAACAGCACCCAAGCGGGACGGGCCACGCGGCCCGCTCCCGCCAGTAACCCTTATTGATCAAGACGCCAGGCAGATAGACGACCATGAGCGACCAACAACTCGACCAGCACGAACTGCAACAGGAAGAAAACAAGCTGATCGCCCAGCGCAAGGAAAAGCTTGCCGCCGTGCGTGAAGCCAAGGCCATCGCCTTCCCCAATGACTTCCGCCGTGAAAACTACTTCGCGGACCTGCAGAAACAATACGAAACCGCGACCAAGGAAGAGCTCGAAGCAGCTGCCATCCCGGTCAAGGTTGCCGGTCGCATCATGCTCAACCGCGGTTCGTTCATCGTTCTGCAGGACAGCAGCGGCCGCCTGCAGGCTTACGTGAACCGCAAGACCCTGCCGGAAGAGACCCTGGCCGAGATCAAGACCTGGGACCTGGGCGACATCATCGGCGCCGAAGGCACCCTGGCCCGTTCCGGCAAGGGCGACCTGTACGTCGAGATGACCAGCGTGCGCCTGCTGACCAAGTCCCTGCGCCCGCTGCCGGACAAGCACCACGGCCTGACCGACACCGAGCAGCGCTACCGCCAGCGCTACGTCGACCTGATCGTCAACGAGGAAACCCGCCACACCTTCCGCGTGCGTTCCCAGGTGATCGCCCACATCCGTCGCTTCCTGTCCGATCGCGGCTTCCTCGAAGTGGAAACCCCGATGCTGCAGACCATTCCCGGCGGCGCGGCGGCCAAGCCCTTCGAAACCCACCACAACGCGCTGGACATGGCCATGTTCCTGCGTATCGCCCCGGAGCTGTACCTCAAGCGCCTGGTGGTCGGTGGCTTCGAGAAGGTCTTCGAAATCAACCGCAACTTCCGTAACGAAGGCGTTTCGACCCGGCACAACCCCGAGTTCACCATGCTCGAGTTCTACCAGGCCTACGCCGACTACGAAGACAACATGGACCTGACCGAGGAGCTGTTCCGCGAGCTGGCCCAGGCTGTGCTCGGCAGCACCGACGTGCCCTATGGCGACAAGGTCTTCCACTTCGGCGAGCCGTTTGCCCGCCTGTCCGTGTTCGATGCCATCCTCAAGTACAACCCGGAGCTCACTGCGGCCGACCTGACCGACATCGAGAAGGCCCGCGCCATCGCCAAGAAGGCAGGCGCCAAGGTCCTCGGCCACGAAGGCCTGGGCAAGCTGCAGGTGATGATTTTCGAAGAGCTGGTCGAGCACAAGCTGGAGCAGCCGCACTTCATCACCGAGTACCCGTTCGAAGTCTCCCCGCTGGCCCGCCGCAACGACAACGACCCGAGCGTGACCGACCGCTTCGAGCTGTTCATCGGTGGCCGCGAGATCGCCAACGCCTACTCCGAGCTCAACGACGCCGAAGACCAGGCCGAGCGCTTCATGCTGCAGGTCAAGGAGAAGGACGCTGGTGACGACGAGGCGATGCACTACGACGCCGACTTCGTCAACGCGCTCGAGTACGGCATGCCGCCCACCGCTGGCGAAGGCATCGGCATCGACCGCCTGGTGATGCTGCTGACCAACTCGCCGTCGATCCGCGACGTGATCCTGTTCCCGCACATGCGCCCGCAGGCGTAAGCGAAGGACCAGGAAGAAAAGGCCGCCCCCGGGCGGCCTTTTTCGTTTCTGCGCTGCCGGGCGTCGCTGCAGGAGCGCGCCATGCGTTCGCGGGCATGGCCCGCTCCTACAAGCGGGTAGGAAACTTGCGGTATACCATCCGACGAAATGCACGTGACTGGCGTGGCTCGGGCGCTATGTAGCACGTCATACACCCAGGCCTGAATCCCCACCGCCTGCTCTGTCTCGTGACCCGCGCCATGCGTTGGTGTCGCAGCAGCGCAGCGGCGATTGTTTTCCCACTCAAAAGCCCGAACAATGCGCCATCAGGCCGTGCCCCGGAGGTAATGCCAGTGACCCACGTGTCCCCGCGAGACAGCGCAGCGCAAGTCGCCAGCGCCATCGCAGAAAGTGTCAAATACCAGGGCCGCAAGGCCAGCCGCCAGGGCAGCGAGCAGCGCCGTCAGGCGATCCTCGACGCCGCCCTGCGGATCATCGTGCGTGATGGCGTCCGCGCCGTGCGCCACCGTGCCGTGGCCGCCGAGGCCGGTGTGCCGCTATCGGCCACCACCTACTACTTCAAGGACATCCAGGATCTCATCACCGACACCTTCGCGCTCTTCGTCGAACGCAGCGCCGAGGCCCTGTCGACCTTCTGGAGCAGCGTCGAGGGCGATCTCCAGGCCATGGCCGCCGGCCTTGCCCAGGACGATCCGCAGGCGCGCCGCGAGCTGACCGCCAACATCGTCGAGCTGGCGATCCAATACGTCATGGTCCAGCTCAACGAGCGCCGCGAGCACCTGCTGGCCGAGCAGGCCTTCCGCCAGGAAGCGCTGCTCAACCCGAGCCTCAGTGATCTGGCGCAGCGCCACCGCCGCATTCTGTCCCTGGGCGTGGTGCATTTCTTCGAAGTGCTCGGTTCCAGACAGCCCGAGCAGGATGCCCGGGTGTTGACGGCCATCATCCTGCAGATGGAGTATCAGGGCCTGCTGGACGGGGCCGATCACCTGCAGATCGAGGAAATGCGTGCCATCCTTAGCCGCTATCTCGACCTGGTGATGGGCCTGTAGCTCCCGCTGCTGCATTCCAACCCCGCCATCCGGCGGGGTTTTCGTGTCGGAACTCCGGACGCCTGCGTGCATCGCATGGAAAGGCATCCGGACCTAAGGAGGGCGTGATGAAAGTCTGGCGTGCACTGCTGCTGTTGAGCATCTGCCTGCTCAGTGGCTGTCTGGTGACGTTCAAGGACCCGATTCCGGCCAACGAGCCTGCGCCGGCTCACCTGCTGGGCCAGTGGTCGCGTGTGGACGAATACGGCGAGGAGCAGTTCCTCGAAGTCACGCGCTCCGGCTCCAACCTCTATCGCGCGCTCAGCTACATCGACAGCAAGGACAACACCGACAGCGTCGAGGACTTCGGCTTTACCGTCGCTCACCACGGCAAGCGCTGGTACCTCTCGGCCGGCCTGCCGAAAAGCATGGGCGGCAACTTCGCGCTGGCCGGGTTCGAGATCACCGACAAGGACGAACTGGTGATCTATAACCTGGATGTCGACCACATCCTGCAGGACATGAAGGAAGGTTCGCTCAAGGGCGAGAAGGTCGACACCGAGCAGGGCGCCGGCGCCCTGGTGAGCAGCCCGCTGGCCGAGGTGATCACCTACCTGAACGATCCGGCCAACTCCGACGTGTTCGTAGAAGCGCTGCGCTTTTCGCGCGTGACCCAGGGAGACAAGCAATGACCCCACGGCGCAAGAAGTCCACGCCCAACGAGTACCAGCAGACCATCCGTGGCCTGTCCGACCGCATCGTCGAGGCGCAGACGCCGATCCGCGTGCTCGATGCGATCAAGTGGGACGACGGAGTCCGCGACGACTTCCTCAAGGGCCGCGGCAAGCACGCGCCCAAGGTCGACCGCAGCTACTACGACAGCCGCCCGCTGTCCTTCGACAGCAGCGCGAAGAAGCAGGAATTCCAGAACATCGAGCGCGACATCACCCGCCACCTGGGACAGTTCAACCCGGTCGGGCAGATCATGCGGCGCATGTGCAAGGAATACCGCATGGTCATCCGCATGCTGGAGGCGCGCGGCACCCAGGATTTCGGTCTGATTTCCCAGGAACTCTACGGCTCGGCCTCCGACGCCTTCCATGCCGGCGACCCGACCCTGGCGGACCTCGGGCTGATGCTCTCGGACTACCTGAACAACATCGCCGACCGCGGCGACCTCAAGGACGAACCCAAGACGCTCACCGCCAGTGACGCGGTGAGAATGCTGCAGGAGCGCCTGAACAAGGTGTTCGATGGCAAGGAAGACACCATCCGCGTCTTCGAGTCGGATGGCATCGTTGCCGACGCCGCTGCGGGGGCGGATTACATCAAGGTGCGCGCCGACGCCATGTTCAACGAGCGCGATGTGCGTGCGCTGGAGGTCCACGAAGGGCTGGTGCACGTCGGCACCACGCTCAACGGCCTCAACCAGCCGATCTGCACCTTCCTCGCCAAGGGCCCGCCGTCATCCACGGTGACCCAGGAAGGCCTGGCGATCCTGATGGAAGTGATCGCCTTCGCGTCCTACCCGACACGCCTGCGCAAGCTCACCAACCGTACCCGCGCCATTCACATGGCCGAAGAGGGGGCGGACTTCATGGAAGTGTTCACCTTCTATCGCGACCAGGGCTACAGCCAGGAAAGCAGCTACCAGAACTCCAGCCGCGTGTTCCGTGGCTCGACGCCTGCCGGCCTGCCGTTCACCAAGGACCTGTCGTACCTCAAGGGCTTCATCCTGATCTACAACTACATCCAGCTCGCCGTGCGCAAGGGCAAGCTGGAGCAGATCCCGCTGCTGTTCTGCGGCAAGGCCACCCTGGAAGACATGCGCACCCTGCGCCAACTGGTGGACGAGGGCCTGGTGGTGCCGCCCAAGTACCTGCCGCCACAGTTCCGCGACCTCAACGCGCTGTCGGCGTGGATGTGCTTCTCCAACTTCCTCAACCACCTCAGCCTCGACCGCATCGAGGCGGATTACGCGAATATCCTCTAACCCGCCCGCGCGGCTCTTCGTAGGAGCGAGCTTGCTCGTGAACATCTCGCCGGAGACTCCGATGCTGGGCGGGTTCGCGAGCAATAACGATGGCGTCCCCCTCGCTCCTACAGATCACGCTCCAAGGATGACTTGCCGATGATCCGTTGCTTCAAGGCCGCTGCCCTCACGCTGCTCCTCGCACTCGGCGGCTGCAGCTCGCTGCTGTTCTATCCCAGTGACGACGTTGCCATTACCCCGGCCCGCGCCAAGCTCGACTACCGTGACGTCACCCTGACTACGGCCGACGGCGTGAAGCTCGCCGGCTGGTGGCTGCCGGCGAAGCCGGGGGGGCCGGTGAAGGGCACCGTGCTGCACCTGCACGGTAACGGCGGCAACATGGCCTGGCACCTGGGCGGGGCCTACTGGCTGCCGGAGCAGGGCTACCAGGTCCTGATGGTGGATTACCGTGGCTACGGGCATTCCGAAGGGGAACCGAGTCTGCCGGCGATCTACCAGGACATCGACGCCGCCTTCGCCTGGCTGGACAAATCGCCGGACGTGCAGGGCAAACCGGTGATCCTGCTCGGCCAGAGCCTGGGCGGCGCCATGGCCGTGCATTACCTCGGCCTGCACCCGGAGCGGCAGAAACAGTTGCACGCGGTGGTGCTCGACGGCGTGCCGGCGAGCTACCGCGACGTGGCGCAGTACACCCTCAGCACCAGCTGGCTGACCTGGCCGCTGCAGGTGCCGCTGTCCTGGCTGGTGCCGGATGGCGACAGTGCCATTCGGTCCATGCCGCGACTTACTGGCGCACCCGTGCTGTTCTTCCACAGCATCGACGATACCATTGTGCCCCTGGACAACGGCCTGAGCCTCTACAAGGTCGCGCAGCCGCCCAAGGTCTTCCAGCTGACCCGCGGCAACCACGTGGAAACCTTCGGTGAACCCGTGTGGCGCGAAGTGATGCTGCGCTTCCTTGACGATCCGCAGCACTTCACCGGTCTGCGTCGCCTGGCTGAAGTCCCGAATTCTCCCTCTCCGGCGACGCCACAGGAATCGAAGGCGGACCCGAAACAACAAGGCAACCCATGAACGACCGCAATCCGATCTCCTACATCCTCACCGTCATCGCCACCATCTTCGTCTCCGTCGGCACGCTCTGGTATTACGGCTACCTGCACTTCGCCAAGCCCGAGGACGCGCTGGAGCTGACCCAGTTCACCATGCTCAAGAGCATTCCCGGCCAGGACAGCACCAAGCTCTCCCTGGACCCGGCTGACCAGCAGGCGCAGTGCATCGACGGTGTTCTGGTGATGTTCGACATGAGCCAGAAGGGCCTGACCGGCGTGCTGGTAGACGGCCGCAAGCGCGCCGTGCGCTGCATGGGGGAAGAGACCCCGCAAGAGGTCAAATGACGGCGAGCCCACCGTCGCAGAAGCAGGGATCAAGCGCCATGAGCCACCCCGAAATCCGCGTCTGGCAGGGCGATATCACCCGTCTCGATGTCGATGCCATCGTCAACGCCGCCAACAGTTCGCTGCTGGGCGGTGGTGGTGTCGACGGCGCCATCCACCGGGCCGCCGGCCCGGATCTGGTGCATGCCTGCCGCCCGCTGGGCGGCTGCAAGACCGGCCAGGCGAAGATCACTCCGGGCTTCCGCCTGCCGGCGCGCTTCGTCATCCACACCGTCGGGCCGGTCTGGCGCGGTGGTGGGCAGGGTGAGCCGGAGCTGCTTGCCCAGTGCTACCGCAACAGCCTGCAACTGGCCGAGGACCGGCATCTCGCCAGCATCGCCTTTCCCGCCATCAGCACCGGTATCTACGGCTATCCCGCCGAAGCGGCAGCGCAGGTTGCCGTGGACGAGTTGCGTCGTCCACGCGGGGAGGGGAGTTCGTTGCGGGAGCTGGTGCTGGTGCCGTTCTCGGCGGAGATGGCGGAGTTGTATCGGCACCTGCTGGCGTAGATCAGACGATGTAGTGCGGGCGTCCTTCGTCATTCCAGCGCTGGTAGCGTGCGTCGATTTGCTTGCTCAGCTTCGCGTAGTTCTCCCAGGTATCGGGCACCGAGTAGAGCGCTGCCTCGTCCACGCCGAAGGTAGCGAAGTAGTCGTCGATATAGCGGCTGTCGTGGTCAAGGCCGCGATAGTAGGCAACGGCGAACGCATTTCCCTGGGAATCGAGGTCTTCGTCGATCAGCTTTTCGTCCAGCACCTCGATCAGGAACCGGGCTCCGGTCATTGCCTTGCCCTTCAGCGCCGCCACGGCCTCGGGAGCATCTTCGACGAGCTCTTCGCTGACCCTGTCATTGAGGATCAGCCACGCCAGGAACATGCCGATGTGGGTGGCGCCGGCGGACGGTGGCAGGTCTTCCGGAAAGTCGCCTTCGTAGTGCCAGGAGGCGTCATCGTATTTCATGGGGGCTCCGACTGCAGTGTGGGCGCTGATTCTGCCAGTTTTGCAGGCGGGGGGCAGGCGCACGGCTGCGTCGGGTGGGGGCCGTTGTAGGAGCGCCCAGTTCGCTCGTTTCGAAAGCGGCCCGCTTCTGCAGGGGGCACAGGAGCGGGCCGTTCTGCCGGATCAGTAGGTTCCGCTCACCGAGGAACGTGGCTGCACCGGCTTGGCGTCGTTGGAGATGGTCACCTCGACGCGGCGGTTCATGGCGCGGCCGGCCGCGGTTGCGTTGCTCGACACCGGATACTCCTTGCCGTAGCCACGGGCGACGACGCGTTCAGGCGTCACGCCCTGGCTGAGCAGTGCCAGGCGGATGGCATCGGCGCGGCGCTCGGACAGGCCCTGGTTATAGGACGAGGAGCCGCTGCTGTCGGTGTAGCCCTCGACGATGACCTTGCGCTCCGGGTTCTGTTGCAGGTAGCCGGCAAGGTTCTGCACGTTGCCCATGGCGCCGGGCTTGAGTTCGGCGCGATCGAGGTCGAACAGCACATCACCGAAGGACACCATCGTCCCGCGCGAGGTCTGCTTGGCGTTCAGCTCGCCCTTGAGCTTGTTCAACTGTGCGGTGCGGGCGTCGAGGCGTGCCTGGGCGCGCTGGGCAGAGGTGTTCTTCAACTGGTCCTCGGCGTCACGCAGGGCGACGGTCTGGTTCGCCAGCTCGATGCGCTGCTGGGTCAGGTAGGCGAGTTGGTCCACCTCCTTCTGGTTGGCGCCGTCGCGGTAGGCCTTGTCGGCCTTGGCCAGCCAGTCGCCGGCATCCTTGGTTTCCAGTGCCGCCTGCTGGGTGGCCTGGGGTTCGGCCTGCAGGGCCTGGAAGTCGCCACGGGCCTTTTCCAGGTTGGCGTTGGGCGGCGTGGAGCACGCGGCCAGGGCCAGGGCGAGGGTCGAGAGGGCAGGCAGTACGATGAGCTTGTTCATGTCGAAATTCCTTATATGACCGGGCGTAGGGGCGGGATCACTGGGCCTGCTGCAGGCCTTCCTGACGCAACTCCATCACGCCCTGCTGGGCGTCCTTCACCGCGTTCTGGGCCTTCACGGCCTGGGACTTGCGCTCGGCCACGCGGGCGTCCCACTCGGCCTGCTGGGCCAGATTGCGGGCCTGGTCGTATTCCTTGTCGTTCAGGGCGATGCGCGCCTGGGCGAGTTTGTCCTGGGCGTTCTTGGTTTCCACCGGGGCGAACTCGGGGCCGCCGTTGCTGACGGCAGCGTCCACCGCGGATTCGGTGACGGCCATTTGTTCACTGGGCGGGTTGCCGGCGCAGCCGGCCAGCAGCACGGCGCTGCCGAGGGCGAGCAAGCCCAGGCGCCAGCTGCGCAGCGAGACACGGGTGGAAAGGGCAGGGACGGTTACGGTTCGAGCGCTCTGAGATTTCAGTTCCATTGGGCGAATCCTCTGACGTTGGTAAGGGGTTCCCTCGGCGTTTCGATTGCCGGCGGATGCGGGCCGCTCTCCGGCGCGGTTCTGCCGTTCGGAGAGCGAGCATCTACTTAGGGGACTAAGGGTTTTGTCAGGGGGTTCAAAAAAAATGCCCGCCGTGCAGGCGGGCATTCTTGAGTCGCGGCGGGTGAATCAGCCGCGGTGGCGCAGCAACCGCAGGCCGTTGAACACCACCAGCAGGCTGGCGCCCATGTCGGCGAACACCGCCATCCACAGGGTGCCTTCACCGGCCAGGGTGAGGGCGAGGAACACCGCCTTGATGCCCAGTGCGAGCGTGATGTTCTGGATCAGCACGCGGTGGGTCTGGCGTGACAGGCGAATGAAGGACGGCAGTTTGCGCAGGTCGTCGTCCATCAGCGCGACACCAGCGGTTTCGATGGCCGTGTCGGTGCCCGTCGCGCCCATGGCGAAACCGATGTCGGCGCGGGCCAGGGCGGGGGCGTCGTTGATCCCGTCGCCGACCATGCCGATGCGCTTGCCGCCCTCCTGGCGCTGCTGCACTTCGCGCAGCTTGTCTTCGGGGAGCAGGTTGCCCAACGCCTCGTCGATGCCCACCTGGGCGCCGATGGCATTGGCGGTGTGCGGGTTGTCGCCGGTCAGCATCAGCGTCTTCACGCCCAGTTCGTGCAGTTGGGCGACCGCTTCACGGCTGGTTTCCTTGACGCCATCGGCCACGGCGAACAGCGCCAGCGGGCCGTCGGCATCGAGCAGCACGATGACCGTCTTGCCCTGTTGTTCGAGGGCGTCGAGGCGGGCCTCCAGCTCTTTCGAGCACAGTGCCAGCTCTTCCACCAGGCGGTGGTTGCCCAGGTGGAAGGTGCGGCCATCGATGTCGCCTTTCACGCCGCGGCCGGGCAGGGCGGTCAACTCGCCGACGCTGTACAGCGCGATGTTGTCCGCCTCGGCGGCCTGGGCCACGGCGTGCGACACCGGGTGATCCGAGCGGGCGGCGAGACTGGCGGCCAAGGCGCGGACGTCACCGGCGGCGGTTTCCCGCAGGGCGGTGAAGTCGGTCTGGCGCGGGCGGCCCTCGGTGAGGGTGCCGGTCTTGTCCAGGGCGATCCACTCCAGCGAGCGGCCCATCTCCAGGAACACCCCGCCCTTGATCAGGATGCCGAGGCGCGCCGCCGCCGACAGGCCGCTGACGATGGTCACCGGGGTGGAGATCACCAGGGCGCAAGGACAGGCGATCACCAGCAGGACCAGCGCGCGGTAGACCCAGTCCAGCCAGGCGCCGCCGAAGAACAGCGGGGGCAGCAAGGCGGTAGCGATGGCGATGAGGAACACCGCCGGGGTGTAGATGCGCGAGAACTGGTCGACGAAGCGTTGGGTCGGCGCGCGCGAGCCCTGGGCCTCTTCCACGGCGTGGATGACGCGCGCCAGGGTGCTGTCGTCGGCCACGCGGGTGACGCGGTATTCCAGCGCGCTTTCGCCGTTGATGGTGCCGGCGAACAGGGTGTCGCCGACCTGTTTCTCCACCGGCAGGCTTTCGCCGGTGATGGGCGCCTGGTTGACGCTGGAGCGGCCGTCGAGCACCTCGCCGTCCAGCGCGATGCGCTCGCCAGGGCGCACCCGCACGCGCGCGCCGAGGGCGATGGACTTGGCGGAGACCTCCTGCCACTGGCCGTCCACTTGCACCGTGGCTTGTTCCGGGGCCAGCTGCAGCAGGCCGCGGATGGCGTTGCGCGCGCGGTCCAGCGACTTCGCTTCGATCAGCTCGGCGATAGCGAACAGGACCGCCACCATGGCTGCTTCCGGCCACTGGCCGATCAGCATGGCGCCAGTCACGGCGATGCTCATCAGGGCGTTGATGTTGAGGTTGCGGTTCTTCAGCGCAATCCAGCCCTTGCGGTAGGTCGGCAGGCCGGCGCCGAGGATGGCGGCAATGGCCAGCGCGGCCACCAGCCAGTGCGGGCCGATGGCGAACCACTCGAAGCACTCCGCACCCGCCGCAGCTACGCCGGCCAATGCCAGCGGCCACCAGGGCTTCTTCTGGGTGGGCTGGGCGGACGCGGGGGCGTTCTCGTCCAGCGGTTCGGCCTGCATGCCGAGGGACGCTACCAGTTTCTGCAGCGGCTCGATGCTGTCGAAGCGATGCTGCACCCGCAGCAGGCGCTGCATCAGGTTGAAGTCGAGGTCTTCCACGGCGGACACGCGGCCCAGCGCGTCGCGCAGCAGGCGTTCCTCGGTGGGGCAGTCCATGGCTTCGATGCGCAGGCTGGTCCAGCGCAGCTCCCCGCTGGCCGAACCATTGGCGGCGGTGGCGGCACTTTCGGCGCGCGCACTGCGATCCTCGCCGTGATCATGGAAGTGATCGTGATCGTGATCGTGATCGTGGTCATGGTCATGGTCATGTGTGTGCCGAGCAGGGGCGGCCGCCGGGGCACGCAGCAGCGCGCCCTTGTCGCAGCCGCAGCAGCCGGCGGCTTCGTGTTCGCGGTGCTGTTCCTGGCTTGGGGCAGGGCCGTGGATGATCGGCCCCTGGCGATTGGCAGTCATGTCGTCCGTTCCTGTTTGACGAGTTGCTGCTGATTGCACACCCTGTAGCAACTACAGAGTCAAGCGTCCGTTGGCGAGGAGTCGCACATGAAGATCGGTGAACTGGCAAAACTGACCGGCTGCCCGGTGGAAACCATCCGCTACTACGAGCGCGAAGGCCTGTTGCCTGCGCCGTCGCGCAGCGAAGGCAACTACCGGCAGTACGACGCCAGCCATGTCGAACGGCTGTCGTTCATCCGCCATTGCCGTTCGCTGGACATGACCCAGGAGGAAATCCGCATCCTCCTCGGCCTGCGCGACCGCCCCGAATCCGATTGCGGCACCGCCAACCGGCTGATCGACGAACACCTGCACCACGTCGAGGTGCGCATCGCCGAGCTGCAGTCGCTCAGCCAGCAATTGCGTGACCTGCGCGCGCAGTGCCAGGGGGAGGGCAGCAGCGAGGATTGCGGCATCCTGCGGGAACTGGAGCAGCCGGCGGAGCCGTCGGTGATTCCGGAGGCCTGTGCCGAGGCGGGGCACTTGCATGTACCCGGCGTCCACGGCCGGCATTGATCGAATTCTTGCAGGAGCGAGCTTGCTCGCGAAACCGCTCAGCGCCCGAGCTGCCCGCAAAACTGTTCGCGAGCAAGCTCGCACCGACAGGTAAAGCAAGTGCCCCGGCAACAGCCGGGGCATTCACGTTCAGGAGTGCTCCGCCTCCGTCAGCTCATGCAGGTACTTGCGTGACAGCGCCAGGAAGCGCGGCGTCGGGCCGATGTCCTCGTAGATCGGGTCGCCCTGTTCGTCCTGCGCGACCACCTTCTGCCCCTGCACGTAGGGGAAGCTCGCCTCCAGTTCCTCCAGCGCCGCGTTGACCAATTCCCCCAGCAGCTCCTCGACGCTGCGCTTGGGGTACATGTCATGCAGCGCGGCCAGACGCGCGGCCGTCTCGACGTCCAGCGGGATGCTGTACTGGTGGTTGGTCATGCGCCCCCTGGCGTTCTTTTCCCAATGGCGTACCAGCTCGCGGATTTTCATGTTCACCTCTAGGGTCGTTGCGTGGCGGTCGGCCCTCGTGAGGTCGCCGCAGGTTTTCCCGTCGATGGGGATAACTTTCAGCCTAGACGTTGTCCGAGCAGGATTGCGGGCGTTCGTCGAGCGCTTGCCTGCCGGCCTGGCCGGCGGCACTGTGAAACCCAGCGACGCCCTTTCTCTCAGACAAGAGCTCTCTCTCCAGGAGACTGCAATGCCGGATATCGATGCGCGCCTGCGCGAGGACGTTCACCTGCTTGGCGAATTGCTCGGGCAGACCATCCGTGCCCAGTACGGCCAGGGCTTTCTCGACAAGATCGAGCTGATCCGCACGGGCGCCAAGGCCGCCCGGCGCGGCTCGGCCGAAGGCGCCAAGCAGCTCACCGCGACCCTCGATGGCCTGGGTGAGGACGAACTGCTGCCGGTGGCGCGCGCCTTCAACCAGTTCCTCAACCTGGCCAACATCGCCGAGCAGTACCACCGCATTCGGCGGCGCACGGCCAAGGAGTCGGAACCGTTCGAGAACCGTGTGCTGGCCGAGTTGCTGGGTCGCCTGCGCAAGTCCGGCCTGGGAGCCGAGGGCCTGGCGCGGCAGGTGGCGGAACTGGAGATCGAGCTGGTCCTCACCGCTCACCCCACCGAAGTGGCGCGCCGCACGCTGATCCAGAAATACGACGCCATCACCGCACAGCTGGCCGCCGGCGACCACTCCGACCTGCTGCCCGAAGAGCGCCAGGCGGTGCAGGACAAGCTCCAGCGGCTGATCGCCGAGGCCTGGCACACCGACGAGATCCGTCGCACCCGCCCGACTCCGGTGGACGAGGCCAAATGGGGCTTCGCGGTGATCGAACATTCCCTCTGGCACGCACTGCCGGATTTCCTCCGTCATGTCGATCACACCTTGCAGGACACCCTCGGCGAGCGCCTGCCGCTGACTGCCGCGCCGATCCGCTTCGCCTCCTGGATGGGCGGCGACCGTGACGGCAACCCCAATGTCACCGCCGCCATCACTCGCGAGGTGCTGCTGCTGGCGCGCTGGATGGCGGCGGACCTGTATCTGCGCGACGTCGACAGCCTGGCCGCGGACCTGTCCATGCAGCAGGCCAGCGATGAACTGCGCGCTGAAGTGGGCGACCTCGCCGAGCCGTATCGCGCGCTGCTCAAGCAGTTGCGCGAACGTCTGCGCGCCACCCGCGCCTGGGCCGAGCGGGCCATCCATACCGGCGAGGAGCCGGGCGCCGACGTGCTGCAGGACAACCGCGCGCTGCTGGAGCCGCTGCATCTCTGCTATCGCTCGCTGCAGGCCTGCGGCATGGGCGTGATCGCCGACGGCGCGCTGCTCGACACGTTGCGCCGCGCCGCCACGTTCGGGCTGTTCCTGGCTCGGCTGGACGTGCGCCAGGACTCCACGCGGCATGCGAAGGCGATGAGTGAAATCACCGAGTACCTGGGCCTGGGCAACTACGCCGAGTGGGACGAAAGCGTGCGCCAGGAGTTCCTCCTCGAAGAGCTCGCCAGTCGCCGGCCGTTGTTGCCGGCGAACTACGATCCGACGCCGGAGACAGCCGAAGTCCTCGCTACCTGCCGCGTGGTGGCGCAGGCGCCGGCCGCCTCGCTGGGTTCCTACGTCATCTCCATGGCCGGGCATCCGTCCGACGTTCTCGCCGTACAGCTGCTGCTCAAGGAATGTGGGCTGGAACGGCCGATGCGCGTGGTGCCGCTGTTCGAGACGCTGGATGACCTGGACAACGCCGGCCCCTGTATCGACCGCCTGCTCAGTCTGGACAGCTACCGCACCCGCCTGGCAGGCCCGCAGGAAGTGATGATCGGCTACTCCGACTCGGCCAAGGACGCCGGCACGCTGGCTGCCGCCTGGGCACAGTACCGCGCGCAGGAAGCGCTGGTGGACATCTGCCGCAACCATGGCGTCGAGCTGCTGCTGTTCCATGGTCGCGGTGGCACGGTTGGCCGTGGTGGCGGCCCGGCTCACGCGGCGATCCTGTCGCAGCCGCCGGGCTCGGTGGCGGGGCGTTTTCGTACCACGGAGCAGGGCGAGATGATCCGCTTCAAGTTCGGCCTGCCGGATATCGCCGAACAGAACCTCAACCTTTACCTCGCCGCTGTGCTGGAGGCCACCCTGCAACCGCCGCCGGTGCCAGAGCCAGCCTGGCGCGAGGAGATGGATCGCCTGGCCGCCGATGGCGTGCTCGCCTACCGCGCGGTGGTGCGGGAAGACCCGCAGTTCGTCGACTATTTTCGCGAGGCCACGCCGGAGCAGGAACTGGGCCGCCTGCCGCTCGGCAGCCGCCCGGCCAAGCGTCGCGAAGGTGGGGTGGAAAGCCTGCGGGCGATCCCCTGGATCTTCGCGTGGACCCAGACACGCCTGATGTTGCCGGCCTGGCTCGGCTGGGAAGACGCCCTGTTCAAGGCCATCGAGCGCGGTGAAGGCGCACTGCTGGGGCGCATGCGCAAGGAGTGGCCGTTCTTCACCACCCGCATCGACATGCTGGAGATGGTGCTGGCCAAGGCCGACCGGGAAATCGCCCAACTCTACGACGAGCGACTGGTGCAATCGGAACTGCGACCATTAGGTGCACATTTACGCGACCTATTGTCGCAGTCGGTGCGCGTGGTACTGGGGCTTACAGGGCAATCGCAGCTGCTGGCCCATGCCGCCGAGACGCGCGAATCCATCGGCGTGCGCAATACCTACCTGGACCCGTTGCACCTGCTCCAGGCTGAGCTGCTGGCGCGCTCGCGGCGCTGCACGGGCGATGCCTGCGGCGGTCTGGAGCAGGCCATGTTGGTGACGGTGGCGGGAATCGCGGCAGGTTTGCGAAATACCGGCTGAGGGTGCACCACCCCCCACCAAAGGTGGATTGCCGAGCGGCCAGATGAGATTAATTTGATGGCTGATCCCGGGTGAAAAACTGGCCCGGGATCAGCGTGCGCAGTCCCCAAGGCCGGCTTGTGTGGTGTGGGACCGCTGTGTATCGTGAGCAACCTTTCGGCGCGCACCTGCGCCATTTCAAGCATGATGAGATTGGCCCCACGAGGCGGATCCGTGATTTCGCTTAACAAGTATTAAGGAGCATATCGATGCGTGTGATTCTGCTCGGGGCGCCCGGTGCCGGCAAAGGTACCCAGGCTCGCTTCATCACTGAGAAGTTTGGCATTCCGCAGATTTCCACCGGCGACATGCTGCGTGCAGCGGTCAAGGCTGGCACCGAGCTCGGCCTGCAGGCCAAGAGCGTAATGGACGCCGGCGGCCTGGTATCCGATGACCTGATCATCAACCTGGTCAAGGAACGTATCGCCCAGCCCGACTGCGCCAAGGGTTTCCTGTTCGACGGCTTCCCGCGCACCATTCCCCAGGCCGAGGCCATGAAGGAAGCGGGCGTGAGCATCGACCACGTGGTCGAGATCGCCGTGGACGACGAGGAAATCGTCGGCCGTATCGCCGGTCGCCGCGTTCACCCGGCCTCGGGTCGCGTCTACCACGTCGAGCACAATCCGCCGAAGGTGGCTGGCAAGGACGACGAGACCGGCGAAGAGCTGATCCAGCGCGAAGACGACAAGGAAGCCACCGTGCGTCACCGCCTGTCGGTCTACCACTCGCAGACCAAGCCGCTGGTCGACTTCTACCAGAAGCTGGCCGATGCTCAGGGCACTCCGAAGTACACCCGCGTCGAGGGTGTCGGTTCGGTCGAGCAGATCACCTCCAAGGTGCTCGCCGCTCTGAACTGATCCATCGCCGTATCAGCCAAAGGCCCGCACATGCGGGCCTTTGGCGTTTATAATGCCCGCCCGTTTTTATCGCCCTGTTCTCAACGCCCTATGGAAAACACCATGCCCACGCTGCTGGCCCTGGATACCTCGACCGAAGCCTGTTCCGTCGCCCTGCTGCATGACGGTCGCCGGTTCGTACGCCACGAGGTGATCCCGCGCCTGCATGCCCAGCGCCTGCTGCCCATGGTGCAGGACATCCTCGGCGAGGCCGGCATCGCGCTGTCCGCCATCGATGCCATCGCCTTCGGGCGCGGCCCCGGCGCCTTCACCGGCGTGCGGATCGCCATCGGCGTGGTGCAGGGCCTGGCCTTCGCGCTGCAGAAACCGGTGCTGCCGATTTCCGACCTGGCGGTGCTGGCCCAGCGCGGCTACCGCGAGCACGGCGCGAGCCAGGTAGCGGCGGCCATCGATGCGCGCATGGACGAGGTGTACTGGGGTTGCTATCGCCTGGAGCAGGGCGAGATGCGTCTGGCCGGCGCCGAGGCGGTGCTGCCGCCGGAGCGCGTCGAGCTGCCGCGCGATGCGCTGGGTGAGTGGTTCGGTTCCGGTACCGGCTGGGGCTTCGAGGAGCGCCTGGCGGTGAAGGTTGCCGCCCATGACGCCAGCCTGCTGCCGCACGCCGAAGACCTTCTGACCCTGGCCGAATTCGCCTGGGCTCGGGGCGAGGCCGTTGACGCAGAGCAGGCCCAGCCGGTCTACCTGCGCGACAACGTGGCGACACCCAAGAAAGCCTGACCTGTGCCAATTGACCGCAGTCGCGCTCGCTCGGTAGAGTGAGTGCATTCCCACCGAGTTTCTTCCATGCGTATCGACGGCTTTACATCCATTTCCCAGACACCGGAGCGCGGTTCCCGAACGGGCACTGCGGTCACTCCGTATCGGGAAGTGCAGCAAGACGTCGAGACCCGCCGCGAGCAGCCCGCGCCGACGTCGGCGAGCCAGGGATTCGACGCCCAGGCCAGCACCCGCCGGGTGGAGTCCTCCAGCGCCAGCAGCTACAGCCTGCCGGCGACCCTGCGCGACAACCTCGACTACCAGCGCCCGCTGAGTTCCCGCGCGGCCCAGGCACTCGCCAGCTACACCAGCACTGCCAGCATGGCCAGCCAGTACGAAGGCCAGGAAGTCGTCGGTCTCGACCTCTACGCCTGATGCAACTGCCGTACTTCCTCGGCTGTCCCTCCTGGAACGAGCCTGCCTGGCGCGGCACCTTCTATCCCGCCGATCTACGTCCTGCCGACACCCTGAGCTTCTACTCCCAGGTGTTCAACGCCGTGGAAGGCAACACCACGTTCTATGCCCGCCCCAACACCGACACCCTCGCGCGCTGGGCGCAGACCATGCCCGAGACGTTCCGCTTCTGCGCCAAGCTGCCGCGCGACATCAGTCATGAAGGCGACCTGCGCGGCCAGCTGGAAACCACCCGGGACTTCCTCGACCTGCTGGCGCCGCTGGGCCAGCGAGTCGCCCCGCTCTGGTTGCAGATGTCTGCCGGTTTTGGCCCCGATCGGCTCGGCGAACTGGCTGCCTGGCTGGAGGCTTTTTCCGAGCGGCGCATCGCCGTGGAAGTGCGCCACCCGGCCTTCTTCGCCAAGGGCGATGAGGAACGGGCACTGAACCGCCTGCTGCTCGACCGTGGCGTCGAGCGCATCTGCCTAGATTCGCGGGCGCTGTTCGCGGTGCAGTCCGACGATCCGGCGGTGCTCCATGCCCAGTCGAAAAAGCCCAGGGTGCCCGTGCGCCCGGCGGCCTTCAGCGACTCGCCGCAGGTGCGCTTCATTGGTGGACCGGATCTGGACGCCAATCTCGTCCATCTCGCGCCCTGGGTTGGCAAGGTCGCCGAGTGGATCGAGCAGGGCCTGACGCCTTATGTCTTCCTCCACACCCCGGACAACCAGCGTGCCGCCGAGCAGGCGCAACGCTTCCACGCACTGCTGCGCGAACGTCTGCCGGGGCTGCCAGCGCTGTTCGAGCCCAAGCCGGAAGTGGAGCAGCTCGGCCTGCTCTGAGGCGGCAACTGTGCATGGCGCTCGACAGGCGAGGGGGCTAACCTGCTCCTTCCCTCGTTTGGCAAGGAGCCCGCCATGACCCACCAACAGCAACGTGGCGACGCCTTCCGCGCGCTGCACCAGCGCGACGGCCTGTTCGTCCTGCCCAATCCCTGGGACGCCGGCTCGGCGAAGATGCTCGCCCACCAGGGCTTCGAAGCCCTGGCCACCACCAGCGCCGGATTGGCCTTCGCCCTCGGTCGACGCGATGCCGAAGGCGCGGTGAGCCGCGACGAAGCCTTGGCCAATGCGCGCGAGATCGTCGAGGCCACGTCGCTACCGGTTGCCGCTGATCTGGAGAATGGCTATGGCGATGCCCCGGAAGACTGTGCCGAGACCATTCGTCTTGCTGCAGCCTGCGGGTTGGTCGGCGGGTCGATCGAAGACGCCACCGGCCGCCCGGACACGCCGATCTATCCGCTGGAACTGGCTGTCGAGCGTGTCACCGCCGCCGTGCAGGCCGCCCGTGCGCTGCCGTTCACCTTCACCCTGGCGGCTCGCGCGGAGAACTTCCTCCACGGTCGCGTCGATCTGGACGACACCATCCGCCGCCTGGTGGCCTTCGCCGAGGCCGGTGCCGACGTGCTCTACGCGCCGGGCCTGAAGACCCGCGAAGAAATCGCTGCGGTGGTCCGCGCCGTGGCGCCACGCCCGGTCAACGTGCTGGTGGGCTCTCCGGCGCTGCAACTTGGGCTGGAGGAGCTGGCCGAGCTGGGCGTGAAGCGTGTCAGTGTCGGCTCCTGCCTCGCTCGGGCGGCCTACGGTGCCTTCTTCAGTGCCTCCGCAGCCTTGGCAAAGGGCGACCTTGCGCCCCTGCATGGCGCCATGCCGTTCGACCGGATCAACGGATTGTTCCGGGGCTGAGCCTTGCGCTGGTGGCTGCTCGGCTTCGTCGTCGTATGCGCCGGTTTGGCGCTGGCGGTGCAGCAGCGCTGGATCGAGCTGCCCAGCCTCTGGAATCCCTGGGCACCGCTGGACGTGCGCGACCAGCCGAACCTGCTGACCCGCTACAAGCTCTGGCGCCTGCGTGATGATGCCGAGTTGTGCCGGCTGGCGCTGCAAAGCGCTGATCTCAAGGTGCAGCCCATGGCCGACAGCGAGCCCGTCGCTGTTTGCCCGCTGCACAACGTCTGGCGCGTGCAGGCGGCCGACGTGAAGCTGAGCAGCAGCTTCCTCGCCAGTTGCCCGCTGGCGGTGAGCTTTGCGCTGTTCGAGCGCCACTCGCTGCAACCGGCCGCACGGGAAATCTACGGCCAGCCGGTGGCGGCGGTTGAGCACCTGGGCAGCTTCGCCTGCCGCAATATCTACGGCCGCGCCGACGCCCGGCGCAGCCAGCACGCTTCCGCCAACGCGTTGGACATCGCCGCCTTCCGCCTGGCCGATGGCCGGCGCATCGTGGTGGCGAAGGACTGGGACGGGGAGGGCGATGCCGCGCGCTTCCTGCGTGATGTGCGCGACCGCGCATGCAGCAACTTCGACGGCGTGCTCGGGCCGGACTACAACCGTGCGCACCACGATCATTTCCATCTCGACCTGGGTGGCTGGCAGGTCTGCCGTTGAGCCCGCCAGCTGCGCGCTATTCGACATACTCAGCCGTTGCTGAACACTGGGCGTAATACCTGAGCAGGTATCGCGCCCTCCTGCATGTCAAATATCTAGAGTAATATCAAGAGCGGTTTTTAGGATTGACTTATATTTTTATTGTGCAAAAAAACCGATACATATTTCGTATCGGCTAGATAATTAGCTTTTGATATGGATTGTTCGTAAGTTTAGTTTAATTAGGCTTGTGAAGCTGTGAGGGTAATTTATGGATTTTCTTTTGATATCTTCTCGTATTTGTGTGATGTGTGAATAAACTTCGCGGAATAGTAAGTTATATAGAGTGTGAATATTATTAAAGTCCAAAGAGCCATGGATTCTCCCATTACGTACCAGGTGGACTCACCGCAGACCGCTCGTGGTTCAAAAACATCCGGCACCCAACGGTCCAATGGAGCCCAGTTTGGAAAGCCAAAAAATACTGAGCAGCTTCCTGTTTGAATGCTTTCTGCACGAAGAAGGCCAAGGCAGTGATAAATCCCAATAGATGAAGTTGCAATAATACAAATGCAGCATCCTGCGTGAATTACTTGCATGCTATTGTTAGTAAAGGCGGCTGCGATGCAAAGAAATGCGATAGCTATGAAGTCAACTCTTATATAGATGCAAAGTATGCAGGGCTCATGCCCTAATTTATGTTGCGCAAAAAAAAGCAAGGGAAACAAAGAGTAATGCACCTGTTGAGGCAAGTAGTGAGGACTTCCAGTTGAGGAATGCTGTAAGAAGTAAGGACATTCTTTAGAATCTCTTTAGAGTTGCGTGGGGCTGCTCTTCAGTAATTCCCTCAGTTCATAGAACTTCCCGCTAGTTATGCCGAGGTTATCTTTATTTTTAATTATTGATAGAATGTCTAAAGATCTTTGAGTTGGGGTGCTAGGTATTTCTCTGATTTCCCCCATTTATTTGTATATCCCTGCTCATCAAGATGTTTATTGAATTTTTTGTGAATGAAAGAGTGTGCAGGCTCTTGTGCGATAAATATTTTGGCTTCTATGACTTGATGGGCTGGGATATTATTTTTCTCATTATTTATAATTTCCTTTATTGAGTCTATAAAGAATTTTTCTCCC
>CBIGPF010000007.1:0-66562 GCA_966191535.1 uncultured Pseudomonas sp.
CTGAGTTACGGGACCTAAGACGCCGGTATTGAAAACGCCGCCCACCGGGCGGCGTTTTCGTTTGCGGAGAGGTCAGGAGGACGCGGAGGAGCAGCCCAAGAAAAACGGCCCCGAAGGGCCGTTTTCATCGCAGCGGGACGGATCAGCCGCCGAGGTACGCGTCGCGCACCGTGGGGTTCACCCGCAGGTTGGCGCCGGTGTCCTGCATGACGATGCGACCGTTCTCCAGCACGTAGCCGCGGTCGGCGAGCTTGAGCGCCTGGTTGGCGTTCTGCTCGACGAGGAAGACGGTCACGCCTTCCTGGCGCAGCTGTTCGACGATGTCGAAGATCTGCTGGATGATGATCGGTGCCAGACCCAGCGACGGCTCGTCGAGCAGCAGCAGCTTGGGTTTGCTCATCAGCGCACGGCCGATGGCGAGCATCTGCTGTTCGCCGCCGGACATGGTGCCGCCGCGCTGGTTGAAGCGCTCCTTCAGGCGCGGGAAGAGTGCCAGGACCTTGTCCATCTGCTCCTGGTAGTCACCCTTGCTGGTGAAGAAACCGCCCATGGCGAGGTTCTCTTCCACGGTCAGGCGGGCGAACACGCGGCGGCCTTCCGGCACGACGGCGATGCTCTTGCGCATGATCACGGAGGATTCCTTGCCGACCAGCTCCTCGCCCATGTAGGTGATGCTGCCGGAGGCGGCACGCGGCGAGCCGCACAGGGTCATCAGCAGGGTCGACTTGCCGGCGCCGTTGGCACCGATCAGGGTGACGATTTCGCCCTGCTGGACTTCCATGCTGACGTCGTGCAGCGCCTGGATCTTGCCGTAGAAGGTGGAAACCTTGTCGAACTTCAGCATGACTCAGGACTCCCCCAGATAGGCTTTGATCACATCCGGGTTGCCGCGGATTTCCTCCGGGGTGCCGTCCGCGAGGGGGGTACCCTGGTTGATCACGTAGATGTGGTCGGAAATGCTCATCACCAGCTTCATGTCGTGCTCGATGAGCAGGACGGTGACGCCGTGTTCGGAGCGCAGCATGGCGATCAGCGCCTTGAGGTCCTCGGTTTCCCGCGGGTTCAGGCCGGCCGCCGGCTCGTCCAGCATCAGCAGCTGAGGACGGGTCATCATGCAGCGGGCGATCTCCAGGCGGCGCTGCTGGCCGTAGGCGAGGGTGCCCGCCGGGCGGTTGGCGATGTCCTTGAGGTTGACGATTTCCAGCCAGTGCGAGGCGTAGTCCAGGGCCTCGGCTTCCGCGCGGCGGAAGGCCGGGGTCTTGAGCAGGCCGGCGAGGAAGTTGGTGTTGATGTGCCGGTGTTGCGCCACCAGCAGGTTCTCCACCGCGGTCATCTCCTTGAACAGACGCACGTTCTGGAAGGTCCGCACCACGCCCTTGTGGGCGATCTTGTGGCCCGGCAGGCCCTGGATGGGCTCGCCGCGCAGCAGGATCTCGCCGCCGGTGGGCGCGTAGAAGCCGGTCAGGCAGTTGAACACGGTGGTCTTGCCGGCGCCGTTGGGGCCGATCATCGAGATCACCTGTTTTTCCTGGACCTTCAGGGCGACGTTGTTGACGGCCAGCAGCCCGCCGAAGCGCATGGTGAGGCCGGCTACTTCAAGAATCGGTCGGCTCATTTTCGCAACTCCAGGTGCGGGCGCTGCATGGGCAGGAGCCCCTGCGGACGCCAGATCATCATCAGCACCATGAGGGCGCCGAACATCAGCATGCGGTACTCGCTGAACTCACGCATCAGTTCGGGCAGCAGGATCATCACCACGGCCGCCAGGATGACGCCGAGCTGGGAACCCATGCCACCCAGCACCACGATGGCGAGGATGATGGCCGATTCGATGAAGGTGAACGACTCCGGCGTGACCAGGCCCTGGCGCGCGGCGAAGAAGCTGCCGGCGAAACCGGCGAAGCAGGCGCCGAGGGTGAAGGCGGAGAGCTTGATCAGCGTCGGGTTCAGACCCAACGCGCGGCAGGCGATCTCGTCTTCGCGCAGGGCTTCCCAGGCGCGGCCCAGAGGCATGCGCAGCAGACGGTTGATCACGAACAGCACCAGCAGCACCAGCAGCAGCGCGACCAGGTAGAGGAACACGACCTTGTAGTTCGAGTTGTAGGCAATGCCGAAGAACTCGTGGAAGGTCTGCATTCCCTCGGGGGCGCGGCGCTCGAAGGTGAGGCCGAACAGGGTCGGCTTCTCGATGTTGCTGATGCCGTTGGGGCCACCGGTGAGCCAGGTCATGTTGCGCAGCAGGATGCGGATGATCTCGCCGAAGCCCAGGGTCACGATCGCGAGGTAGTCACCGCGCAATCTCAACACCGGGAAGCCGAGGATGAAGCCGAAGAACGCGGCCATCAGGCCAGCGATCGGCAGGCACACCCAGAACCCCAGGCCGTAGTAGTGCGACAGCAGCGCATAGCTGTAGGCGCCAACGGCGTAGAAGCCGACATAGCCCAGGTCGAGCAGGCCAGCCAGGCCCACCACGATGTTCAGGCCCAGGCCCAGCAGCACGTAGATCAGGATCAGGGTGGCGATATCCACCGCACCGCGCGAGCCGAAGAACGGCCAGGCGAGGGCGACGAGGATCAGTCCCATGATGATCTTGCGCTGCACGGACGCATGGGTCAGGCGCTCGGCCAGCTTGGTGTGCGGGTGCGACAGGGCCTGTTTCACGCTGCCGCCGAAGGCGAAGCGATCACGCACCAGTTGCCAGACGAACATCAGCACGGCGCAGGCTGCGATGGTCCACAGGCGCGCGGGGCTGACATTCTCCAGTTGCAGGCCGATGCCGATCACGCTGAGCTTCACGCCCAGCACCGGATAGGCGACGGCCATCACCAGCAGGGCGCTGAAGAATGCGGTCTTGAGTTTCTGGCTCATACCTTTTCCACCTCCGGGCGACCGAGAAGGCCAGTCGGGCGGAAGAGCAGGACGAGCACCAGCAGGGTGAACGCCACCACGTCCTTGTACTGATCACCGAACACGTCGGCGCCAAAGGCTTCGGCCACGCCCAGCACCAGGCCACCGAGCATGGCGCCCGGAATACTGCCGATGCCGCCCAGCACGGCGGCGGTGAACGCCTTGATGCCGGCGAGGAATCCGATGTGCGGGTTGATCACGCCATACTGCAGGCCCAGCAGCACCGCGGCTACGGCGGCCAGGGTGGCGCCGATGACGAAGGTCAGGGCGATGATGTTGTTGGTGTTGATGCCCAGCAGGTTGGCCATCTTCAGGTCTTCCGCACAGGCGCGGCACGCACGGCCCAGGCGGGAGCGGGAGATGAACATGGACAGGCCGTACATGGTCAGCAGGGTGATGATGAAGATCAGCACCTGCATGTACGAAATGGTGACACCGCTCATTTCGTCCGGGCCGATGACGAAGTTGCCCGGCAGCAGGTTGGGGATTGCCTTGTCCTTGGAATCCTGGGCCAGCAAGACCTCGTTCTGCAGGAAGATCGACATGCCGATCGCGGAGATCAGCGGAATCAGCCGGTTGCTTCCGCGCAGGGGCCGATAGGCGATCCGTTCGATGCTGTAGCCATAGGCACTGGTGACGATGATTGCTGCGGCGAAGGTGCAGATGATAACGACAGGGAGACTCACGATCCCCATCATGGCCAGCCCCGTGATCACGATGAAGGCTACGTACGAGCCAATCATGTACACCTCGCCATGGGCGAAGTTGATCATGCCGATGATGCCGTAGACCATGGTGTAGCCGATGGCGATCAGGGCATAGGTGCTGCCGACGGTGAGGCCGTTGATCAGCTGTTGCAGGTAGTGGTAGAGATCAGGCATTACCTAACTCCTCGGGCGTCGCGTGAAGCGGCGCTTGTGGCGCGACGGACCCCCGGAATACTCGGATAAACAAAGCCCACTGCGTGGGCAGTGGGCTTTGTGTGGAGGCGGGTGGCTTACTTGGCTTCGGTCTTGGTGCCGTCCTTGTGCCACTGGTAGACCACGAAGTTGAAGTTCTTCAGGTCGCCCTTCTCGTCGAAGGCCAGGGTACCGGTCGGGGTCTCGAAGTTGTTGGAGCGCAGCGCCGCTGCCACCTTGTCGGTGTCTTCGCTGCCGGCTTTCTTGATGCCGTCGGCGATGACCTGGACGGCCGCGTAGGCCGGGAACACGAACGGACCGCTCGGGTCTTCGTTCTTGGCCTTGAAGGCGTCGACCAGGGCCTGGTTCTTCGGATCCTGGTCGAAGGACTTCGGCAGGGTCACGTAGAGGCCTTCGGAAGCCGGGCCGGCGATCGCGGAGATCTCTTTGTTACCCACGCCTTCCGGGCCCATGAAGCCGACTTTCAGGCCTTTCTCGGCAGCCTGGCGCAGGATCAGGCCCAGCTCCGGGTGGTAGCCGCCGTAGTAGACGAAGTCGACCTTGGCTTGCTTGAGCTTGGCGATCATCGCGGAGAAGTCCTTGTCGCCGGCGTTGATGCCTTCGAACAGGGCGACCTTGATGCCGGCGCCTTCCAGGGTCTTCTTCACGGCAGTGGCGATGCCTTCGCCGTACTGCTGCTTGTCGTGGATCACAGCCACGGTCTTGGGCTTGATGTGCTCGGCGATGAACTTGCCGGCGGTCGGGCCCTGCAGGCTGTCCAGACCGATGGTGCGGAAGATCAGCTTGTAGCCGCGGGAGGTGATGTCCGGGCTGGTGGAGGCGGCGGTGATCATCAGCACGCCTTCGTCTTCGTAGATGTCCGAAGCCGGTTGAGTGGAGCTGGAGCACAGGTGGCCAACGACGAACTTGACGCCATCGTTGACAATCTTGTTGGCAACGGCCACGGCTTGTTTCGGATCGCAAGCGTCGTCGTAGACCACGCCTTCGAGTTGCTTGCCGTCGACGCCGCCGGCCTTGTTGATCTGCTCAATGGCCATTTTCGCGCCAATGAACTGCATCTCCCCATACTGGGCGACTGCGCCGGTCACCGGGCCGGCCAGAGCAATCTTGATGGTGTCGGCGGCCATGGAGAAGCTGGCAACGCCGGCCAGGGCCATGGCGGTGAACAGCTGGGAAAGACGCTGAGTACCCTTTTTCATAATGCTCCACTCTTCTTGTGTTTTCGTTTTTGTAGTCCTGGTTGCCGAAGGCTTCAGGACCGGGATTGCCCCGGACAGACCCACCGGCAACTGTACCGGTACAGTGTAGAGTGCCGCCGGACCGCTTGAAAAGCGGGGGGCGCGCAGCCGATCGTGGGCATGTCGCAAGATTGAAACAAACGTACAGAATAACGGCGCCTTCCGACTTCTCCCTGTGGGTTTTCCGTCACTGGGAAAACGCCGTCGGAACCTTGCCTGGCGCGGTCCCGGCGCTATCATGGCGCCGTTCGTTTACCAGGTGAGATCCATGACAGAAGAAGCTAGCACCCTCTATGCCAAGTTGCTTGGCGAAACCGCGAAGATTTCCTGGCAGGAGCTCGCGCCTTTCTTTGCCCGTGGCAACCTGCTCAAGGTCGCGGGTTCTGCCGATCTGGTGGAGGTCGCGATGGGCGTGGCCGAGGACGACAGGGCGAAGGTGGCCGCCTGGCTGGCCAGCGGTGACTTGAGCAAGGTCGACGAAACCTTGGCGCAGGATTTCCACGACCGCGACCCGGAGCTGTGGGCGGTCGTGATTGCCCCCTGGGTGCTGGTGCAAGAAAGAGTTCGAAAAGAGTCCGTGCACTGACGCAGGGCGATTTCCAATTCGAAAAGGCCGACTAGACTGTCGAGATTCCATAGAAGGAGATTCGCCATGTTCGAACCGGGCCATCTGCATCTCCAGTCCCTGCCGGGGCTGGGACAGCAGGAGATCGACGCTCACATCAACTATGAAGTCCGCAGGGATGCGCAAAAGGGCATGCTCGTCCACTTCACCATGAAGGGCGAGATCGACGGCAATTCCTTCACCGAAGAATGGGACATGCCCAAGGAGCAGGCCTTCAACTTCGCCAGCGATGCCACCCGCATTGCGCAAAAGCATGGCCTGCACCCGCGGTTCGGCTCGATGGTGCGCAACCACAAGGAATACGATGCGATGTTCGAGGACATCCGTCAGAAGCTCGGCACCCAACCGGGCGACCCGATCGACCTGGACAAGGTGATCCACGGCGACTCCTGAGTGACGCATTCAATGAAAAGCCCGGCCAAGTGCCGGGCTTTTTATTGCGCACCGTTCGATGCAGCACTCAGTGGCTCACCCAGCGCTGCCGCGCCCAGGCGCTGAGGGTGTCGACGCACAGAACCAGAAGCAGCATCGCGATGATCACCGTCGCCGCCTGGGCCTGCTGGAACAGGCTGAGGCTGAAATACAGCATCTGCCCCAGGCCACCCGCGCCGACAAAGCCGAGCACGCTGGCCATGCGGATGTTGTTCTCCCAGCGGTAGAGCATGTACGCCACCAGTTGCGGCCAGACGGCCGGAAGCGTGCCATAGGCGAAGGCAGCGACGCGCCCGCCGCCAGCCAGGCGCACGGCCTCGGCCGGGGCGGTTGGGGTGTTCTCCAGCGCTTCGGCGAACAATCGGCCGAGCACGCCGCCGGTGTGCAGTGCCAGCGCGAGCGTGCCGGCGTTCGGGCCGAGCCCGGCGGCCAGCACCATCAGAGCGCCCCAGACCAGCTCCGGCACCGCGCGCAGGGCGTTGAGCAGCAGCCGCGAGAAGCTCTGCGCGATGCGTCCGAAGCGCCCGGCGGCCGGTAGCGCCAGCAACAGGCCCAGCAGTGCCGCGAGCAGGGTGCCCATGGCAGACATGGCCAGGGTTTCCAGCGCGCCGTGGCCAACGGCGGTCAGGTGAGCGGCGGTCAGGTCCGGCGAGAGGAAGTCGCGGCCGTAGTCGAGCATCTGGCCGAGGCCGCGCGCATCGAACAGCCCGCCAGTGTCCATTTCCAGGTAGGCGAAGGACGCGCCGATGGCGAACAGGATCAGCAGCAGCCAGCCCAGGCTGCGCAGCAGGCCGGTCATTCGAGCCTCCCACGCAGGAAGCGGCTGAGCAGGTCAGCACCCAGCACCAGCACCAGGAAGGTCAGCAGGATGCTCGCCACCTCGCCGCCGGCGAACATGCGCAGCGACAGGTCGATCTGCTGGCCGAGGCCGCCGGCGCCGACGAAACCCATCACCACCGAGGCGCGGATTGCGCACTCCCAGCGGTAGACGGTGTAGGAGATCAGTTCCGGCGCTGCCGAGGGCAGCACGCCATAGGCGAACGCCTGCAGTCGCGAGCTGCCGCCCAGCAGCAGGGCGCGGGTCGGGCGCGGGTCCACCGATTCGAAGATTTCCGCGTAGACCTTGCCGAGCATGCCGCCATAGGTGATCGCGATGGCCAGCACGCCGGCGGTAGGCCCCAGGCCGACGGCACGGACGAACAGCAGCGCCCAGACGATCTCCGGCACGCTGCGCAGGACGATCAGCAGGCCGCGCACCGGCCAGCGCAGCGCCCGTGCCCACCAGGCCGGCAGGCCGCCGCGGGGCAGGGCGGAGATCGACAGGGCGCGGGTCGCCAGCAGGGCGGCGGGGAATGCGATCAGCCAGGCCAGTGCCATGCCGGCGGTGGCGATGGCGAGGGTTTCCAGGGTGGCGCGGCCGAGCAGGGGGAGGAACTCGTCGTCATGGGCCGGCGGCCAGAAACCCGCGAGGAAGTTGGCCATGGTCCGCGCGTTGTCGCCGCTGAACAGGCCGACGATATCCAGTTCGGACAGGCGCAGGCCCGGCCACAGCAGGACCAGGGCGAGCGCCGTGAGCAGCAGGCGCGGCAGCGCTGCCGGGTCGCGGGGCGGGCTCTTCGAAAACGCTGGGTTCAGCATCGCGGAATCTGCACCACCACGGGTTTGCCTACCGGGGAGGCGGCGTCCTGCTGGCCGAGTTGCTCGTTGGCATAGAGGGCGCGCAGGTCCTCGGGCGTGACGTTCTCCGCCGCCTTGTCGAAGGCGATGCGGCCGTCGCGTACACCGACGATGCGCGGGAAGTGCTCCAGGGCCAGGTCCACGGCATGCAGGCTGGCGAGCAGCGTTACGCCGCGGCTCTGTGCTTCGCGGGTGAGCACGCCGAGGGTGTGGCCGGCGAGCACCGGGTCCATGGCCGAGACGGGTTCGTCCGCCAGCAGCACTTCGGCCTGCTGGTACAGGGCGCGGGCGATGCCGACGCGCTGCAACTGACCGCCGGAAAGCTGGTCGCAGCGCTCGAAGAGTTTGTCGGAGAGGTCCAGGCGCTGCAGCTCGCTGCGGGCGCCGGCGCTGTCGACGGGATAGAGCAGGCTGGCCAGGCTTTTCCACAGCGGCCACTGGCCGAGGCGTCCGGCCAGCACCGCGGTGACCACGCGCTGGCGCGGTGGCAGTGGCGGCGCCTGGTGCACCAGGGCGATACGTGAGCGCAGGCGCTGGCGCGCGGCCCCACTCAGCGCCCAGGGCTGGGTGCCGAGCAGGTCGTAGCGGCCGGAAGCGGGTTTCAGAGCGGTAGCCAGGATGCGCAGCAAGGTGGTCTTGCCCGCACCGGACGGGCCGATGATCGCCACCCGTTCACCGGCGTCGACGTTGAGGTCGATGCCGGCAAGCGAGCGCTGGCCGTTGGCGTGGATGTGCTCCACGCCGGTCAGTTTCAGGGTCACTTCAGCAGGCCGGCCGCGCGCGCCGATTCCTCGATGCCGGTGTAGTTCTCAGGCTTGGTCTCGATGAAGCGGCTGGCGGCCTGCAGGTCGAGGATCTCCTTGTCGCGCGGCTTGCTCGGGTCGAGGGCGAGGAAGGCCTTCTTGATCTTCTCGGCCAGCGCCGGGTCGAGGTTGCCGCGCACGGTCCAGTTGTAGTCGTAGTAGGTCGGGGTGGTGGCGAAGACCTTCACCTTGTTGGTGTCGACCTTGCCGCTATCCACCAGCTTCTGCCAGACGGAGGCGTTCAGCACGCCGGCGTCGACCTTGCCGGCCTGGACCCAGGCGACCGTGGCGTCGTGGGCGCCGGAATAGGCCACGCGGGAGAAGAACTGCTCGGGTACGACGCCGTCCTTCTGCATGAAGTAGCGCGGCATCAGGCTGCCGGAGGTGGACGATACCGAACCGAAGGCGAAGGTCTTGCCCTTGAGGTCCTGGATCGATTTCACGTTCGGGTCGGCAGTGATGAATTTGCTGGTGAACTGCTGGTCCTGCTCGCGCTGTACCAGCGGGATGGCGTTGCCGGTCTTCAGGCGCGCCTGGACGAAGGTGAAGCCGCCCAGCCAGGCCATGTCCAGGCGATCCGAAGCCAGGGCTTCGACCACGCCGGCATAGTCGGACACCGGGATGAACTTCACCGGCATGCCCAGTTGCTCTTCCAGATAGGCGCCCAGCGGTTTGAACTTGCGCAGCAGTTCGGTGGGCGCTTCATCGGGAATGGCCGAGACCTTGAGCTCTTTCGGGGTGTCGGCGTGGGCGAAGACGGCGGACAGGGACAGGGCAAAACCGGCGGCGAGCGCCAGGGAGCGTTTCAGCATGGGGAGAGTTCTCCGGTTCAATGGCGGAAAAAACTCCGGGAGTATAGTGGCGGCGCGCCTGTTTGGCAGCCGTCCTGCAGCGACAGGGTCGTCCGCCGGGTCAACTTCGCGCCTGCTAGAATGCCGCTCCCCGTGCCCGTCCTGCTGTCGAACTGGAGATCATCCCATGTCGTCCCCTTTGCCATCCCTCGCGTTCGCCGGCCTCGGCCTGATGGGCGTGCCCATGACGCGCCGCCTGCTCGCCGCCGGTTACCCGCTGACCGTGTGGAATCGTTCCGCGGGCAAGCGTGACCTGCTGGCCGCTGAAGGCGCGAGGGCTGTGGAAACCCCCGCCCAACTGTGCGCCGATGCCGAGGTGGTGATGCTCTGCCTGGCCGATACCGCTGCCGTGCGTGACGTGGTGTTCGGCGCCGGCGGCATTGTCGAGAACGCCCGCGCGAGCCAGGTGCTGGTGGACTTCTCCAGCCTGGAGCCAGCCGCGACCCGCGAGATGGCGGCCGAGCTGGAAGCGCGCAGCGGCATGCGCTGGGTCGATGCACCGGTCTCTGGCGGCACGCCCGGCGCCGAAGCCGGGACCCTGGCGATCATGGCCGGGGGGCGTGTCGAGGACATCGAGCGCGTGCGGCCGATCCTCGCCAACCTTGGCCAGCGCCTGACGCGCATGGGAGATGTCGGCGCGGGGCAGGTCACCAAGGTGTGCAACCAGATGATCGTCGCCTGCAATGCCCTGGTGATCGCTGAAGTGGTGGCGCTGGCGGAGCAGTCCGGCGTCGACGCCCGCCTGATCGCTCCGGCCCTGGCCGGCGGTTTCGCCGATTCCAGACCCCTGCAGATCCTTGCACCGCAGATGGCCGAGAGCCGCTTCGAACCGGTGAAGTGGCATGTGCGCACGCTGCTCAAGGACCTGGACACTGCGGCCAAGCTTTCCCGCGAGGAAGGCTCGGCCACGCCCATGAGCGGCCTCGCCGCGCAGTTGATGCGCCTGCACGGCAGCCAGGGCAATCTCGAACGCGACCCGGCTACCCTGGTCGAGCAATACCGTCAGACGAAGGAATTCCCCGCATGAAACTCTGCGCCAACCTGTCCCTGCTGTTCACCGAAGTCCCGCTGCTGCAGCGTATCGACGCCGCCGCCAAGGCCGGCTTCGAGGGCGTGGAGATCCAGTTCCCCTACGACGTGCCCGCGCAGGACCTGAAGGCGGCACTGGACGCCGCCGGCCTGCCGCTGGTGCTGATCAACCTGCCGGCCGGCGACCTGATGCAGGGTGGCCCGGGCATCGCTGCCGTGCCGGAGCGCGGGGCGGAGTTCGACGCCGCGCTGGTCAAGGCGCAGGACTATGCGCGCATCGTCAAGCCGCAGCACATCAACGTGCTGGCGGGGCGGTTGGTCGAGGGACAGGATCGCGAAGTCGCGCTGCAGACCCTGGCCGAACGCCTGCGCGCGACCTGCGATGCCTTCGCCGGCAGCGGTACCGACGTGCTCATGGAAGCCATCAACTGCCACGACATGAAGGACTTCCTGCTCAATACCCCCGAGCACCTGCAGGACATGCTCGAGCGTGTGGCGCGGGAAAACCTGCGCGCGCAACTGGACCTTTACCACATGGCGCGCATGGGCCTGGAGCTGGTGGATTGCATCTACGCGCTGATGGGCCAGATCGGCCACGTGCAGTTTGCCGACTACCCCGAGCGCGGCGAGCCGGGTTCGGGCGAGATGGAGTTCGAAGTGCCGCTGCAGGTGCTCGACGATGTCGGCTATGACGGCTGGCTGGGGGCGGAGTACCGCCCGACCGGTACCACCGCCGACTCCCTGCGCTGGCTGCCGCGCTGGCGCGCAGGCAAGTTCGACTACTGATTCAGGCCTGGTTGCGCAGCAGTGCCGAGTCGCTGTCCTCGCGGTAGGCGCCGAGGAACTCGACCAGCGCGCTGAGGGGCAGGGGGCGACTGAACAGGTAGCCCTGGGCCAGCTCACAATGGTTGTCGCGCAGGAACGCCAGTTGCTGCGCATGCTCCACGCCCTCGGCGATCACCTTCAGGTGCAGCTTCTGCGCCATGGCGATGATGGCTTGGGCGATCTCGCTGTCTCGGCGTGACTGGGGGACGTCGCGGATGAAGGAGCGGTCCACCTTCAGCGCATCCAGCGGTAGCTGGCGCAGGTAGGACAGCGACGAGTAGCCGGTACCGAAGTCGTCGATGGACAGGCTGACGCCGAGGTCGCGCAGGCGATTGAGCAGCGGGATGGCCTGACTGATGTTGGACATCACGGCGTTCTCGGTCACCTCCATCTCCAGGAAGCGCGCAGCGAGACCGGCGTCGACGAGGGTCTGCTGCACCTCATCCACCAAGCTCTCGCGGCCAAGGTTGCTGGCGCAGCAGTTCACCGCTACCCGCAGCTCCGAGTAACCCAGGTCGTGCAGGTGGCGCAGGTCCTGGCAAGCGCGACGCAGCACCCAGGCGTCCAGCGCGCCGATCAGGCCATTGGCGGTCGCCAGGCCGATGAACCGGTCCGGCGCGAGCAGGCCGTGGGTGGGGTGCTTCCAGCGCACTAGCGCCTCGAGCTGCTCCACGTCGCCGTGATCGATGCGCAGGATGGGCTGGTAATAGAGCACCAGTTCGTCGTCCCACAGCGCCTTGCGCAGTTCTTCTTCCAGCTGCAGTTCCTGGGTTGCCTTGGTCTTCAGGTGCGGGCTGAAGAAGTGCGTGGCGTTGCGGCCGTTGCCCTTGGACTGGTAGAGCGCCAGGTCCGCTTGCTTGAGCAGTTCCTCGGGCTGTTCGCTGTCGTTGGGGTACAGGCTGATGCCGACGCTCATGGTCATCACCAGGCTGCGCCCGGCGATGCTGATCGGCTCCTTCATGCGCTGCATCAGGCGCTGGGCAAGGATGCGCGCCTCGTGGTCCTCGCCGAGGTCGGCGAGGATGCAGAACTCGTCACCGCCGAAGCGCGCGAGCAGGTCGCTGCTGCGCAGTGCGCTGCGAACGCGCTCGGACACGATGCACAGCAGCTCGTCGCCAGCGGGATGGCCCAGGGAGTCGTTGACCCGCTTGAAGTGATCCAGGTCCAGCAGGATCACCGCCATGCCCTGGCCCTTTTGCCGGTTGCGCTGCAGGCGGCTGGCGAACTCCTCGTTCAGCGCATTGCGGTTGTGCAGGCCGGTCAGCCCGTCGAAGCGCGCCAGCTTCTGCAGCGAGGCGTTGGCGTGGTCGAGCTGGTTGAGCAGGGCGTTGACCCGGCTCAGCTCGCTTTCCTTGCTTTCCAGGCTGTCTTCGATCCAGGCCGCCCAGAGCCCGGCCAGTACCACGGCCAGGGCCAGCAGGCCGACCATCAGGCCGAGCTGGATGGCGTTGTTGCGCCCGAGGTCCGCCACCGGCGCAACCCAACTGGGCAGGGTCAATGTCATCGCGGCCATGCCGGTGAAGTGCATGCCGGAGATCGCCGCGCCCAGAACCAGGCTGCCGATCACCTGGTAGATCCACTGACGGCCTGCTGGCTGGCGATTCAGCACCGGCGCCAGGACCAGCGCGACGAAGGCCACCAGTGCCGCCATGAGCACCGACAGGGCGACCAGCAGCGGGTCGTAGTGCTGCATCGGTGGCGCCTCGATGGCGGCCATGCCGGTGTAGTGCATACCGGCAATGCTGGCGCCGATGCAGCAGGCCGCGAGCAGGTACTGCAGCGGGCTGAGTCCGGCATGGGCCAGCAGGCGCATGGCGATCACGCTGATGCCGATGGCGATGAGTAGCGACAGCAGGGTCTGGGCGCCGGCAAAGTGCAGCGGCACCGAGGCGTGGAAGGCCAGCATGGCGACGAAGTGCATCGACCAGATGCCGCTACCCAGGCAGATGCCGCCGACCCACTGCCAGCGATGGGCGTGCTGCGGCGCGCGGACCATCCGTGCGGCGATGCTCAGCGCAACGAAGCTGGCGACGCAGGCGATCAGGATGGCCAGCAGGACCAGTCCGGGGTTGTGGGAACACTCCAGCAGCACAGCATCGGGTACGGCGTCCTGGTGCCAATCCATGGGCGGGGAGCTCCGGATGTCGGGGAGGGGAGAGGGCAGATTGATATCACTTTGTTGTGAGTCTAGGAAGCCAGCATGACGCTGCAAGGAATGCGCTGATTTTTCCCCACAAGGTCGAACGGAGAACGACGTACGGTAGTCCCAACTGCATACGCCATCGCCGAATCGACCGCTGGCCGAACGCGTGTAGCCGACTTGACACTTTTTTGACTAACTGCCCGCTAGAGTTGCGCCGCCGGCCGGCAGCGTCGGCCATTCCATTTTCTATCCGTCTCTCGATGTAAGGAGTGCGCTCGATGTCCGAGGGCAAGCGCCGCCTCTTCCCCCAGGTCAGCCCCGTGCGGCTGGTCCTGCTGTTCTCGCTGGCACTGGTGCTGTTCTACAACTTCGCCACCTGGCGGGCGCTGAACAGCCTGGTTCCCATGGAAGGTCTCTGGGGCGCAGCGTTCTTCGCTTCGTTCGCCTTGTTCCTCTGGGCAGCCTTCACGCTGCTGCTGACCCTGGTGTCCTTCCGCCCGCTGCTCAAGCCGGCGCTCACCCTGGTGGCGCTGGTCTCGGCTGCGGCGGCGTACTTCATGAATACCTATGGTGTCGTGATCGATACCGTGATGGTGCAGAACGTCATCGAGACCAACCCCGGCGAAGCCGCCGCGCTGTTCAGTGCGCGCATGCTCGGCTACCTGCTGGTGCTGGGCGTGCTGCCTGCGGCGATCATCTGGCTGATGCCGGTGCGTTACAGCTCTTTCTTCCGTGGCCTGCTGAACAAGGTGCTGGTGATCTTCGGTTGCCTGGTGGTGATTGCCGTCTGCGTCGGTGCGTTCTATTCCACCTACGCCCCGGTGTTCCGCCAGGAAGAGAAGCTCACCCACTTCATCAACCCGACCAACTACATCTACGCGGTCAGCAAATTCACCAAGCAGCGCCTGGGCATCAAGGAAAACCTGGTGGTACAGCCCATCGGCGAGGATGCGGTGATGCCGCAGAAGGTACGCGCCGACGGCAAGAAATCGCTGATGATCTTCGTGGTCGGTGAAACCGCCCGTGCGGACCACTTCTCCCTCAACGGTTACGCCCGCGACACCAACCCGGAGCTGAAGAAGCTCGACATCCTCAACTTCACCAATGTCAGCTCGTGCGGCACATCGACGGCGGTATCGGTGCCCTGCATGTTCTCCAAGTTCCCTCGCGAGGACTACAGCGACAAGAAGGGCAAGACCAACCAGGGACTGCTGGACATCCTCCAGCGCGTCGGCGTGTCGGTGCTCTGGCTGGACAACAACAGCGACTGCAAGGGCACCTGCCTGCGCGTGCCCAATCGCGATATTCCGAAGGATCAGCCCGGTCCGTTCTGCGACGGCAAGAACTGCCTGGATGAAGCCCTGCTACAGAACCTGCAGGCGTACATCGACGGCCTGAAGGACAACGCGATCATTGTCCTGCACTCCGACGGCAGCCACGGTCCGGAATACTACGACCGTTATCCCAAGTCGCTGGAACGCTTCACCCCGGTCTGCCGCACCAACCAGCTGGGTAGTTGCAGCAGCGAGGAACTGGTGAACGTCTATGACAACACCATCCTCTACACCGACTACTTCCTGTCCAGGGTGGTGGAGCTGCTCAAGCAGAACGAGGAGCGCTTCGATACCTCGATGCTCTACGTTTCCGACCACGGCGAATCGCTGGGCGAGAACGGCGTCTACCTGCATGCGGCGCCCTATGCCATCGCGCCGGCCGCGCAGACCCACGTGCCCATGGTGATGTGGTTCGGCAACGGCTCGCTGGGCGGCATGGGCGTGGACCGCGGCTGTCTGGAGAAGAAGGCTGGCGGCGCCGAGCTCAGCCACGACAACCTGTTCCACTCGGTGCTTGGCCTGTACGGCGTGCACACCAGCCTGTACCAGCCGGACCTGGATATCTTCCACTCCTGCAAACGCGACATGACCGCCGCACAGTGAGCCCGCGGCGACCTGGACGACGGTCATGAAAAAGGCCCTGCGGCGCTAACCGCAGGGCCTTTTGTCTTTTCGGCGCTGTTACTTGTCGCGAACCAGCAGTACCGGACGGTTGCTGACGCGCAGCAGGCCTTCCGCCACGCTGCCCAGCATCAGGCGGCGTACGCCACGGCGGCCGTGGGTGCCCATGACGATGATGTCGGACTTGGAGGCTTCGGCCTCGATCTCGATGCGCTCGGCGATTTCTTCGCTGGCGCGTTCCTGACAGACCCGCTCGAAGCCGGTTTTCACCGAGAACTCGGCGACCTTGTCCTTCGCCTTGGCGAGGATGTCATCGGCAGCCTTCAGTGCGGCTTCGCGCAGCGGCTCGGGGTTGTAGTACACGGCGTAGTCGGGCAGATGGCGCAGCGGGCTGTCGACGATGGTGATGACACGCAGCTCGCCGCCGCTCAGCTTGGCCAGCTTGGCCGCTTCGACCAGGGCACGGTCGGAAACCGGGCTGCCGTCCACCGCTACCAGAATGCGCTCGTACATGATGTGTTCCCTCAATGAGTGGCTTGGTAAGGAAACTCTATCCCCCCATGGGCGAGAATCCCTTGCGCAGCGTCAATGGTAGTCGGTGTGTCCGATCGTGCCGGGAATAGAGCGGTGGATTCGTTGCTTTTCGACTGTTGCCATTGGTTCGCGAGTCGGTTCCTGGGCAGAGGCAGCTGCATGAAAAAAAGCCGCCACCGGTTGCCCGGTGGCGGCTTCTTCATGACGCAATGGCGGAATCAGCCGGCGACCAGCACGCGGATCGCCTCCAGGCGCAGGGAGGCCTTGTCCAGCAGGGCCAGGCTGTCGTCACGCTGCTTGCGCAGGGCGTCCAGTTCGCTGTCGCGCACGCTCGGGTTGACGGCCTTGAGTGCGGTCAGGCGTGCCAGCTCCTCGTCCAGCGTCGCGGTCAGCTGCTGGCGGGCAGCCTCGACGCGCCCGGCATGACGCGGGGTGATCTTGGTCTCGGCCTGGGCGAACTGCTTGGCCAGGACGTCGCGCTGGGCCTGGACGAACTTGTTGGCGCTGGCGCGCGGCACGCTTTCCAGCTGGTCGTTCAGGGTGTCGAAGGACACGCGTGCGGAGAGGTCGTTGCCGTTGGCGTCCATCAGGCAGCGCAGGGCCACCGGCGGGAGGAAACGACCCAGCTGCAGCTTGCGCGGCGCCACGGCTTCACTGACGAACAGCAGCTCCAGCAGCACAGTACCCGGCTTGAGCGCCTTGTTCTTGATCAGCGCCACCGAGGTGTTGCCCAGGGAGCCGGACAGCACCAGGTCCATGCCGCCCTGCACCATGGGGTGTTCCCAGGTGAGGAACTGCATGTCTTCGCGGGCGAGGGCCTGGGCACGGTCGTAGGTGACGGTCACGCCTTCGTCGTCGCCCAGCGGGAAGCTGGCGTCGAGCATCTTCTCGCTCGGTCGCAGGATCAGCGCGTTCTCGGAGTGGTCCTCACTGTCGATACCGTAGGTGTCGAACAGGCGCTCCATGTAGATCGGCAGGGCGAACTGGTCATCCTGTTCCTCGATCTCAGCGACCAGTGCCTCGCCTTCGCCGGCGCCGCCGGAGTTCAGCTCCAGCAGGCGGTCGCGGCCGTTGTGCATCTCGGCTTCCAGTGCCTCGCGGGCGGCGGTGCCTTCGGCCAGCAGGGCGTCGAAGGCGTCGTCGTCACCGCCGTCGAGCAGCTCCACCAGGCGCGGGCCGAAGCGGTGCTGCAGGGCATTTCCGGTGGGGCAGGTGTTGAGGAAGGCGTTCAGCGCCTGGTGGTACCACTGGAACAGGCGTTCCTGCGGGCTGTTCTCCAGGTGCGGCACGTGGATCTGGATGGTGTGCTTCTGGCCGATCCGGTCCAGGCGGCCGATGCGCTGTTCCAGTTGGTCCGGGTGGGCCGGCAGATCGAACAGCACCAGGTGATGGGCGAACTGGAAGTTGCGGCCCTCGCTGCCGATCTCCGAACAGATCAGCACCTGGGCGCCGAACTCTTCGTCGGCGAAGTAGGCGGCGGCGCGGTCGCGCTCGAGGATGCTCATGCCCTCGTGGAATACCGTGGCCGGAGTGCCGGACTTCAGGCGCAGGGCATCGCCCAGGTCCATGGCGGTTTCCGCGTGGGCACAGATCACCAGCACCTTGTACTGCTTGAGCATCTTCAGGGTGTCGATCAGCCACTCGACGCGGGGGTCGAAACGCCACCAGCGGTTGTTCTCGTCGCCATCCTCGGCCTGGGCCTGGTAGCTGACTTCCGGGTAGAGGTCCGGATGTTCGCCCAGCGGCAGCTCCATGTACTCGATCGGGTTGCTCAGCACGTAGGGGTGCAACTGGCGTTCCGGGAAGCCCTGCACAGCGGCGCGGGTGTTGCGGAACAGCACGCGGCCGGTGCCGTGGCGGTCCAGCAGCTCGCGTACCAGGCGGGCGCGGGCTTCTTCATTGCCGGCCTCGACGCTGGCCAGCAGCTCGTCGCCCTCGCTGCCGAGGAAGCCGTGGATGGCCTGGCGGGCGGCGGGGGAGAGGCTGCCCTGGTCGATCAGTTCCTGCACCGCCTCGGCAACCGGGCGGTACTGGGTGCTTTCGGTACGGAAGGCTTCCAGGTCGTGGAAGCGATCCGGGTCGAGCAGGCGCAGACGGGCGAAGTGGCTGTCCAGGCCGAGCTGTTCCGGGGTCGCGGTGAGCAGCAGCACGCCGGGAATGACCTGGGAGAGTTGCTCCACCAGCTGGTATTCCGCGCTGGCCTGCTCCGGGTGCCACACGAGGTGGTGGGCTTCGTCGACCACCAGCATGTCCCACTCGGCGGCGAACAGGGCGTCCTGTGCCTTCTCGTCCTCGCGCAGCCACTCCAGCGCCACGAGGGCCAGCTGGGTGTCTTCGAAGGGGTTGCTGGCATCGCTCTCGACGAAGCGCTCGCGGTCGAACAGGGCGACTTCCAGGTTGAAGCGCCGGCGCATTTCCACCAGCCACTGGTGCTGCAGGTTTTCCGGCACCAGGATCAGCACGCGGCTGGCGCGGCCGGAGAGCAGCTGGCGATGGATCACCAGGCCTGCTTCGATGGTCTTGCCCAGGCCCACTTCGTCGGCCAGCAGGACGCGCGGGGCCATGCGGTCGGCGACTTCGCGGGCGATGTGCAGCTGGTGCGCAATGGGTTGCGCGCGGGCGCCACCCAGGCCCCAGAGCGAGGACTGCAGCAGGCGGGTACGGTGTTCCAGGGTGTGGTAGCGCAGGCCGAACCAGGACATCGGGTCGATCTGCCCGGCGAACAGGCGATCGCTGGCCAGGCGGAACTGGATGAAGTTCGACAGCTGGGTTTCCGGCACGGTGCGCTGGTCGTTCTGCGCGGTGATGCCGTGATAGATCAGCAGGCCGTCGATCTCGTCCACTTCGCGGACGGTCATCTTCCAGCCTTCGAAATGGGTGATCTCGTCGCCGGGGGCGAAACGCACGCGGGTCAGCGGCGCATTGCGCTCGGCGTACTGGCGGGTATCACCGGTGGCGGGATAGAGCACCGTGAGCATGCGGCCGTCCAGCGCCAGGATGGTCCCCAGCCCGAGTTCCGCTTCACTGTCGCTGATCCAGCGTTGACCGGGTTGATACTGCGCCATGGACACCTCCCAAAAAAAGCCGGCTATGGTACCGGAACGCGCAGCGTTCAGCGATGGCCGTCAGCGCCTCCGGTCGTCCGAATCTTCGGCGAAACCTGTGACGAGTGCGCACTCATCGCGAATCGTGGAAAGTGTAGCGAGGCGCACTCAAGTCTGTGGCCGCTGCGCCGATAGCCTGACCAGAGGACTTCCCACCGTGCTTCTCGCAAGGGCTGGCGCCCAGGATTCGCATCATGCTGCCGCCGATTCCCCATAGTCTGGCACCCGTCACTGCCCAGCAGGACGTGCCCAAGCCGCGACCGGATGTCACCCCGGTAACGCCGCCTGCGCCCAGCGCGGGCAATGCCGGCGTCGAGCTGGAGCGTCGCCCGGACGAGCAGGCGCTGCGCGAGGAGTACCAGCGCCGGCGCAAGCGTCGCCAGCTCGCCGATGGCACGCCGGAGGGCGAGGCGCTGGAGGAGCTGGAGGAAGTCGAGGAGCTGGGCGAGGACGTGCAGGCCGCCCAGCGCAAGGGGCTGTGGATCGATGTCGAGGTCTGACTTCGCGGGGGAGTAGACTGGCCCCATCGCTGAGTACCCGAGCTTTCCATGCTGTTCGACGACGCCCCGATCCTTCTCCCCGATGCCGAGCTGCGCCTGATCCCCGATTGGTGCCCACCGTCGCGCGCCGCACAGTGGCTGGAGCAACTGCTCGAGCAGACGCCCTGGGAGCAGACTGTCGTGCACCTGCACGGGCGTGACTATCCGGTGCCGCGCCTGGTCAACTGGTACGGCGATCCGGAGGCTTTCTATACCTATTCCGGGCAGACCCACGCGCCGCTGTCCTGGACACCGCTGCTGGCGGAAATCCGCTCGAGGGTGGAGCAGGCCGCCGGGCAACGCTTCAATGGCGTGCTGCTCAACTACTACCGCGACGGCCAGGACTCCATGGGCTGGCACAGTGATGACGAGCCCGAGTTGGGGCGCAATCCGGTGGTGGCGTCGTTGAACCTGGGCGGCACGCGGCGCTTCGATCTGCGGCGCAAGGGGCGAAACACAATCGAACACTCCATCGAGCTGTCCGGCGGTTCGCTGCTGGTCATGTCCGGCGCGACACAGCATTATTGGCAACATCAGGTCGCCAAGACGCGCCGTCCGGTTGCGCCGCGCCTGAATCTGACTTTCCGCCTGGTGCACGCCCTGCCATGAGCAACGACGACAAGCTGATCGATTTCACCGCCGAGCGCGACAAGCGCATCCACGACGTGCACGAAAAGCGCCTGCAGGACGTGCGCAAGGCCTTCGAGCAGGCACTGCCGCTGGGCAAGCCGCGCAAGAAAGGCAAGAGCAAGCCCAAGAAACGCTGATTTCCCTCCCCCTGGGCCGCAAGGCCCCGCTCTGCGCGGCTTCCCGCCGCACCCGACCCCCTCCGAAACTTGACCTGCGTCAGTGCTCCGGCCCTCCCCGGAAAGCGCCTTGTCGACCATTGATCCAGGTCAATTTGTCCTGCCCGGCCGCCGGTAATCTGCACACATCCCCAGACGATGTAGGCAACAGGAGGCCAGCATCATGTTCATCGACGAAGTGGTTCTCGCAGGCGTCCTTACCGTTGGTCTCATGGTTCTGTTCTTCGGTGGGGTCGGAATTTTCATCTGGAAGGACAGCCACAAGAAGGGCTGATCCTTACAGATACACAGAGCACGCAAGGCACTTCGGGCGACTTAGGTCGCCCGTTTTTTTTGCCTCGACGAAAGTGGGGATGACATATTGTTAGCTTGCTAATAATATGGTTGACAACTATCCCGTCATCCTGTTTGCCGACTATCTTTAAGCGATAGATCCGGACCCTTTCGAGAGACCGCGTGCGACCTACGCTACAGGCATTCCTCGCGCCGGATACGCTGGCGCTGAAATTCGCGATCAAGACCCTCCTGGCCGGCGGCCTGGCGCTCTGGTGTGCCTTCCGTTTCGATCTGGAACAGCCGCAGTGGGCGCTGATGACCGTGTTCATCGTGTCCCAGCCGCTATCGGGCATGGTGGTGGCCAAAGGGCTCTTCCGCCTGATCGGCACGCTGGTCGGTACCATCATGTCGGTGGTGATGATCGCGTTATTCGCCCAGACACCCTGGCTGTTCCTGCTGGCCATTTCGCTGTGGCTCGGCCTCTGCACCGCCGCCTCGACCACGCTTCGCAACCATGTGTCCTACGCCTTCGTGCTGTCCGGCTACACCGTGGCGATCATCGGCCTGCCGGCGATCAGCCAGCCGCTGGGCGTCTTCGACCAGGCCGTGGCGCGCAGCACGGAAATCTGCCTGGGGATCCTCTGTGCCTCGGCAGTCAGCGCGATCCTCTGGCCGCGCCGGGTCGAGGCCAATCTGGACAAGCAGGCCCACGCCACCTGGCTCACCGGGATGCAGGCCGCACGCAGCGAGATCGACGCGGATGCCCGGCAGATCAAGGGCCTGTTGCAGGCGCTGGGCAAGATCGTCGAAGTCGATGTGCAGCGCGACCATGCCTGGTTCGAGGGCTACCGCGGACGGATGCGCTCGCGGGCGCTGCGGATTCTCTCCCGCGACCTGCTCAGCCTGCTACGCACCGCGCGCGGCGTGGCCCGGCAGCGCAGCGTGCGGGACGCCGAAGACCGCGCGCGCCTGCAACCGTGGTTCGTGGCGGTGCGTGCCACCCTGGAGGACCCGCAGGTGGACGCCATGCGTTCGCTGCAGGAGCGACTGCAGCAGGCCGGCACCGACGAGCGCTACTCCAACGACCTGCGCTACTGCCTGACCCGTTGCGCCTTGCTGCTGCTCAAGGCGCTCAACTCGGAGAAGACCATGCGCGCGGTATCGGACGGGCGCGTGGACGATGTCGCCACCGGCACCCTGTCCTGGCACCGTGACTGGTTGATGGCATTGTTCTACGGCCTGCGCAGTGCACTGGCGCTGCTGGGTATGTCGGCCTTCTGGATGGCCACCGCCTGGCCGGCAGCCACCGGTGGCATGCTGCTGGCGGCGGTGATCTGCAGTCTGTTCGCCAACCGCGACAACGCCGTTACCATCGGCCTGGGCTTCCTGCGCGGCATCCTCTATGCGATCCCGGCGGCTGCCGTTGTCAGCCAGTGGTTGCTGCCGCAGTGGAACGGTTTCCCGCTGCTCTGCCTGGCGCTGGGCGTGCCGCTGTTCTTCGCGCTGCTGGGCATGGCCACGCCGGTGCTGGCGGGTACGGCGACGTCCTTTTCGATCCATTTCATCACCCTGGTGGCACCGAGCAACGTGATGAAGTACGACCTGGCCAACCTGCTCAATTCGGCCCAGGGCATCGTCATCGGCGTGGGCTTCGCGGTGCTGATCTTCCGCCTGCTCACCCTGCCGGCGGACTGGCTCAATCGACGACTGATCCAGGCCACCTGCGAAGACCTCGGGCGCCTGACCCGGCGGCCGCTGGCCGAAGCCGAGAGCTGGTTCGGCGGGCGCATGGCCGATCGCCTGATTCGCCTGGCGCGTCACTACACGCTGTTGCCCGAGGAGGAACAGCGGCGCTGGCAGGACGGCCTGCTTGCCCTCGACCTGGGCAACGAGCTGATCCACATGCGCGCCTGCCTCAATGGGGCGCAGGGCCAGTTGCGCAAGCGTCGCGACCAGTTTCTCGGAGCCCTGGGCAGCGTCCTGGAAAAGGGTCCCGGCGCGGGGCGCGAGCTGCGTTTGGACAGCCTGTGCCCACCGCTGGAGGAAGCCCTTGCGCACGACCTGCAGGGTGACAACGAACCCAACCGCCTGGCCCGTGCCGCGCTGGCGCAACTGCGTCACACCTGGCGCCAGTGGTGCCGCCTGGAGGACGCCAATGGGACTGCATGAGTTCGGCTGGGGCGGTGTGTTCCTGAGCCCGCTGTTCATCTATGCAGTGCTCGCCCTGGGCCTGACCGTCGTTCTGCGCCTGCTGCTGCAGGCCACCCCCTTCGGACGCTGGATCTGGCACGAGGCGCTGTTCGACTGCGCCTTGTTCGTGCTGATTCTCTGCGCCATCACCTGGGCGCTCAGCGGAGCACCTTGAGAGGAGAAGCTGTATGCGCGGATACCTTCGCGTAGCGGTCACCATCATCCTGGTCATAGCCGCCGTCATGGCGGGCACCTGGTTGTGGCGCTATTACATGTTGTCGCCCTGGACCCGTGATGCGCGGGTGCGCGCCGACGTGGTGGTGATCGCCCCGGACGTTTCCGGCTGGGTCACCGACCTCGCCGTGCAGGACAACCAGCAGATCAAGGCCGGTGACCTGATCATGCGCATCGACCACGAACGCTACGCGGCGAACCTGGAGCAGGCCAAGGCGCTGGCCGAGACCCGGCACCAGCAGTACCTGCTGCGCGTGAGCGAGGCAACCCGACGCAACAAGCTCGGCATCGCGGCGATCAGTGCCGAGGACAAGGAGACCGCGCAGATCAACGCCGCCATCGCCAAGAGCGAGTACGACGAGGCGCAGGCCCAGGTGCGCCTGGCGCAGCTGAACCTGACCCGTAGCGAAATGCGCGCCCCGCGCGACGGCCAGATCACCAACCTGCGTCTGGCCCAGGGCAACTATGTCCAGGCAGGTCAGGCGATGATGGCGCTGGTGGACCAGAAGTCCTTCTACGTCACCGCCTACTTCGAGGAAACCAAGCTGCCCGGCATCCGTGTCGGCCAGCCCGCCCAGGTGGTGCTGATGAGCGGCGACATCGCCATCGATGGCACCGTGGAAAGCATCAGCAGCGGCATCACCGACCGCAACGCCATCCCCGATAGCCAGTTGCTGGCCAACGTCGAGCCGACCTTCAACTGGGTGCGCCTGGCCCAGCGCATCCCGGTGCGGATTCACCTCGACAAGGTACCCGAAGGCGTCCACCTGAGCGCCGGGATGACCGCCAGCGTCACCGTAAAGCCGTGAGTGGCGCCTCTGTCCGCTCGCGCTGAAGCCAGCAGGACAGCGCTGCGCAAAGGATGGACGTGGTCACCAGAGCCAGGCCGACCCAGGGCGTCCAGGCGATGCCGGCCAGGCTGATCACCGCGCCGCCCAATGCCGCACCAAGTGCCACGCCCAGGTGCATCGCCGAGGTGTTCAGCGCCACCCCGGCGCTGCCGCTGGCCGGGTCGCTGGCCAGCAGGTAGCTCTGCACTGCCGGCGAGATCATCCAGCTGATGGTGCTCCAGACCATCAGCGCACCGAGCAGCCGCCAGGGGTGGCCGAGGTTCAGCGGGATCGCCAGCATCGCCAATGCGAACAGCACCGGCACCACGACCAGCGCACGACGATGGCCGAGGCGGTCGCTCAGCCAGCCGCCCAGATAGCCCCCGCCAATGGCTGCAAGGCCGATCAGTAGCAAGGTCAGGGCGATGCCCTCGCTGTCGGTGATCCCGGCGATCTGCTGGAACCACGGCGTGATGTAGGCGAACAGGGTGAAGTGCCCGCCCAACAGCAGGATCGACACCAGCTGTGCCAGGTTCAGCGCGGGATTGCGCAGCTGGCGTTGGTAGGCCGCACCGTTGGCCGGACTGTCCAGCGCGCGGCGCGGCAGGGCGACCCGCAGGAGGGCCGCCAGTGGCAGCGAGTACAGGGCGATGACAGCGAAGATCCAGCGCCAGCCGAACCAGTCGTTGACCAGTACGCCTGCCGGCACGCCGAACACCAGCGAACCGCTGATGCCCATGAAGATCAGACCGATGGCACGCCCGCGCTGGGCTGGCGGCGCCAGCTCCACTGCCAGCAGGCTGGCTTGCATGATCAGCAATCCGCAGCAGGCGGCCATGCCGATGCGCATCAGCAGCAAGGACACGTAGCCGGGGCTCAGCGCTGCGCCTGCGTTGAACGCGGCAAACACCAACAGGGTAATAATCAGCAGCCGGCGGCAGTCGGCGCCACGGGTGAGCCAGCCGAGCAAGGGCGCGGCAACGGCGAAACTCAGGGAGAACAGGCTGGTGAGCTGCCCGGCGAGGCTGAGGGAGACGTGCAGGTCAGCGGCGAGCGAAGGCAGGATGCCGGTGAGGATGGCCTCGGCGAGGCCGGCGGCAAAGGTGCAGAGGGACAGCAACAGCAGTCGAAGGTCCATGGCGGCTCCGATTCCCGGTGAGGGGTTTCGGGCACGAAGCCTTCGGTTATCCCGGATGGATGTGTGATGACGGGGCAGGGTAGTCGAGCGGAAAACTGTATACAAGTTTCCGGGGCCGGATGGCCGGCCCCGAAACGCGCCTCAGCCGATGGTGATCGGCGGCAGGGCGGGCAGTTCGATGTTGAGTTTCTCAGTCGGCGCCATGACTTCGGCCTCGCCTTTGACCACGGCCTTGCCGTCCTGGTTGAGCACGGTGGTGCTGATGCGCACGCGGTTCTTCGGCAGCTTCTCCAGCACTTCCAGTTCCACCGTCAGTTCGTCGCCGAGCTTCACCGGGCGGGTGAAGGTCAGGTTCTGGCCAAGGTAGATGGTACCCGGGCCGGGCAGGGTGGTGGCGATCGCCGCGCTGATCAGTGCGCCGGTAAGCATGCCGTGGGCGATGCGCTCCTTGAACTGGGTGGTGGCAGCGTACTCGGCGTCCAGGTGCACCGGGTTGCGGTCGCCGGAGACTTCGGCAAACAGCTGGATATCGCGCTCGCCAACGTTGCGACGGAAGCTGGCCTTCTGGCCGACTTCGAGTTCTTCGTAGGGAACGTTCTGTACGGAAGTCATAGGGTCTCCTCGGTTTTCTCGACCTGCGGGACGGGGCAGTGCGCCGCCAGCCAGTCGATCAGGTTGCGGGTGACCTCGTCGCGGTTGCTCTCGTTGAACAACTCGTGGCGAGCGTCGGGATAAATCTTCAGTTGGACGTCACGAACACCCGCCCGGGTCATCGCCTGGGCGAGGTCGCGCAAACGGCTGCCCTGGCTGACCGGGTCGCGCTCGCCGCCGATCACCATTACCGGCAGGTCGCCACGGATCTGCGACAGGTGGTCCACCGGGGTAATGTCGGCGAGACCGCCGAGCAGGTCGATCCACAGCTGGTTGCTGCAGCGGAAACCGCAGAGCGGGTCGGCGACATACCTGTCGACTTCGACGGGGTCGCGGCTGAGCCAGTCGAAGGCGGTGCGATTGGGTTTGAAGGCTTTGTTGAACGAGCCGAAGGACAGGAAGTCGATCAGCGCGCTGCGCCCCAGCGGGCCCTGGCGCCAGCGCTCGAAGCGGGCAATCACGCGGGCGCTCCTGTACAGCGCCACCGGCTGGTAATTGGAGCCGGACAGCACTGCCGCCTTCACGTTGGCGCTGTGCTGCATCAGGTAGGCGCTGCCAATGTAGCTGCCCATGCTGTGGCCGAGCAGGATGATCGGAAGGTCCGGATGCTCCTCGCGCACATGCTGGTTCAGCGTGTGCAGGTCGCCGATCACCTTGCCCCAGCCGCCACGGTCGGCGTAGTGGCCGAGTTCGCCGTTCTCGGCAGTGCGGCCGTGGCCGCGCTGGTCGATGGCGTAGAGGTGGTAGCCGGCGGCGTTCAGCGAGAGGGCCAGGCGCTCGTAGCGGCCGGCGTGCTCGGCCATGCCGTGGGACAGCATCAGGGCCCCGCGGGACGGGCCTTCCGGCGCCCAGTGGCGGGTGTAGAGCGGTGTCTCGTCGCTGGCGGCAAGCCAGTAGGCGGCGTAGGGCATGGGGTCCATCCTGCTTCTTGTTCGTCGATTCTTATTGGAATGGTGGCCATGGAACGGGCCGGATGGGGCGATTCTGCCATGCCGGGACATCTTCTGTATGGATTGCCGGTCGCACCCGATCGTCGCCGGGCGAGTGGCGCTCCGGGCGGCCGTCGGCTCTATCCCGCGCCATGCCGGGTTGGTGGCGCAAGATTCACGCAGTCTATGACGCTCGCCCGAGTCTTTGCGATGACCAAAGGAACTGCTAGCTTCCGTCGAATGACCGCAATGACGGTTCGGTTTCGCTCAGGTATGAGGACAAGAATAAATGCAACCTGATTTCTGGAACGACAAACGCCCGGCCGGCGTGCCCAGCGACATTGACCTGACTGCCTACAAATCGGTGGTGGAAGTCTTCGAGCGCTCCTGCAAGAAATTCGCCGACCGTCCGGCGTTCAGCAACATGGGCGTGACCCTGACCTACGCCGAGCTGGATCGCCTGTCCGCCGCCTTCGGCGCCTACCTGCAGAAGCACACCGATTTGAAGCCCGGCGACCGCATCGCCGTGCAGATGCCGAACATCCTGCAATACCCGATCGCCGTGTTCGGCGCCCTGCGCGCCGGCCTCATCGTGGTCAACACCAACCCGCTCTACACGGCTCGCGAGATGCGCCACCAGTTCAAGGATTCCGGCGCTCGCGCACTGGTCTACGTGAACCTGTTCGGCAAGCTGGTGCAGGAAGTGCTGCCCGATACCGGCATCGAATACCTGATCGAGGCCCAGATGGGCGACCTGCAGCCCGCACTCAAGGGCCTGCTGGTCAATACCGTGGTCAAGCACGTGAAGAAGATGGTGCCCGAGTACAACCTGCCCCAGGCCGTCGCCTTCAAGGCGGCCCTGCGCCAGGGCCGTGGCCACGGCCTGCAGCCGGTCAAGGTCGGCCTGGAAGACGTTGCGGTACTGCAGTACACCGGCGGTACCACCGGTGTGGCCAAGGGCGCCATGCTCACCCACGGCAACCTGGTGGCGAACATGCAGCAGGTGCATGCCTGCCTGCAGCAGCACGGCCCGGACGGCAAGCCGCTGATGCAGGTCGGCAACGAGGTGATGATCGCGCCGCTGCCGCTGTACCACATCTATGCCTTCACCGCGAACTGCATGTGCATGATGGTCAATGGCAACCACAACGTACTGATCAGCAACCCGCGCGACATCCCTGGTTTCATCAAGGAGCTGAAGAAGTGGCGCTTCTCCGCGCTGCTGGGCCTGAACACCCTGTTCGTCGCCCTGATGGACCGCCCGGAATTCAAGGAACTGGACTTCTCCAACCTGAAGGTCACCAACTCCGGCGGCACTGCACTGGTCACCGCCACCGCCGAACGCTGGAAGGCCACGACCGGTTGCACGGTGGTCGAGGGCTACGGCCTGACCGAGACTTCCCCGGTGGTCAGCACCAACCCCTACGGCGATGCGGCGCGTCTGGGCACCGTCGGCCTGCCGGTGCCGGGCACCGCGCTGAAGGTGATCGATGACGACGGCAATGACGTTGGCCTGGGCGAGCGCGGCGAGCTCTGCGTGAAGGGCCCGCAGGTCATGAAAGGCTACTGGCAGCGCCCGGACGCCACTGCCGAGGTGCTGGACGCCGAGGGCTGGCTGCGTACCGGCGACATCGCGGTGATCGACCCGGACGGCTTCACCCGCATCGTCGACCGCAAGAAGGACCTGATCATCGTCTCCGGCTTCAACGTCTATCCGAACGAGATCGAGGACGTGGTGATGGCCCACCCGAAAGTCGCCAACTGCGCGGCCGTCGGCGTGCCGGACGAGAAGTCCGGCGAAGCGGTGAAGCTGTTCGTCGTGGCCCGCGAAGGCGGCGTGACCGTCGAAGAACTCAAGGCCTACTGCAAGGAAAACTTCACCGGCTACAAGGTGCCCAAGCACATCGTGCTCAAGGACGCCCTGCCAATGACGCCGGTGGGCAAGATCCTGCGCCGGGAGCTGCGCGAAACGGCTTGAGGTCGGTGTGAACAGAAAGGGGGGCTGATCCTGGATCAGCCCCCCTTTTTTATATCGGCCGCGCGCCCTTGAATGAATAACCCCAGCGATTGGCTGGGGTTATTCGTTACCGGCGAACGGCTTCGCCCGTTGGGCAGCCCGGCGTTCTGCCGGCGGCAATCAACCGCCGCAGCGGCCGCAGCAACCATCCTTCTTGTTCAGGATCTCGTAGAGATCGTCCTTGAGCTGCAGCTTCTGCTTCTTCAGCGTTTCGATGGTGTCGTGCGACGCGGGAGTGATGCCGGCTTCCATGTTCTTGATCTCCTGGTCGAGATCGTTGTGGCTATGGAAGAGCTTGGCGAAATGCGGGTCTTCGGCTTTGAGGCGGGTAATCTTTTCGCGGAATTCGGGAAACATGAGGGTTCTCCAGGAGAGTGCAAAAGCACTCTGCGTGATCCGCAGCGGGCCGGTGTTGAGGTAGATCATTCCCGGAGGCTGATTTTGCCGGCCTGGCAGCGATGACGCAGGCGTCTGTTCGGCTCGGCGGTGGCGGATTCTGCGTCGGGAGTCGCGCGAAACCGACGGATCGAAGTCCAACGATTTACCGGCGCAACGAAGGCTGGCCGGAGTGGCTGTCCCCGTTCTTTTTTCCGGTTTCATCGCCCTGAAATCCACTTTGTCAGACAATCCAACAAGGCTGCGAGCCTTCTGGGACGGGCTTTTCCGACGAATGGAGAGTTGGTGACCGAAAAGCCTGTCTCCGGTCATTTTTCTTACGGACGAGGCTGTGTTTGGTGCTGGTCGCTGTTTCTCAAAGCTGATAATCTCGGCCCGCTTTCGCTCCCCTAGCCAGGGGAAAGCGACATAAACACAACAAAGAACCGCGAACGCGGTAAAGATGAGCTGTTGCTTAGGAGTGGGCTTCCATGACCGACAATTTCTGGAAGGACAAATACCCAGTGGGGATCGCTGCCGAGATCAACGCTGACCAGTACCCGAACATCCTCGCGGTACTCAAAGAATCCTGCCAACGTTTTGCAAACAAGCCTGCCTTCAGCAACCTGGGCAAGACCCTGACCTACGGCGAGATGTACAAGCTCTCCGGGGACTTCGCGGCCTACCTGCAGCAACACACCGATCTCAAGCCCGGCGACCGCATCGCCGTGCAACTGCCCAACGTCCTCCAGTACCCGGTCGTGGTCTTCGGCGCCATGCGCGCTGGCCTGGTCGTGGTCAACACCAACCCGCTCTACACCGCGCGGGAAATGGAGCACCAGTTCAACGATTCCGGCGCCAAGGCGCTGGTGTGCCTGGCGAACATGGCGCACCTGGCCGAGGAAGTGCTGCCCAAGACCGGCATCCGCAACGTCATCGTCACCGAAGTGGGTGACATGCTGCCGCCGCTCAAGCGCTTCATCGTCAATTTCGTGGTCAAGAACATCAAGAAGATGGTTCCTGCCTACAACATTGCCAACGCGCAGAAGCTCACCGACGTCCTGGCCAAGGGGCGCGGCAAGGCGGTGCAGGAAGTCTCGCCGCACAACGACGACGTCGCCGTGCTGCAGTACACCGGTGGCACCACCGGCGTGGCCAAGGGCGCGATGCTGACCCACCGCAACCTGGTCGCCAACATGCTGCAGTGCAAGGCACTGATGGGCGCCAATCTCAACGAAGGTTGCGAGATCCTCATCACCCCGCTGCCGCTGTACCACATCTACGCCTTTACCTTCCATTGCATGGCGATGATGCTCACCGGCAACCACAACATCCTGGTGACCAACCCGCGCGACCTGGCCAGCATGGTCAAGGAGCTGTCGCAGTGGAAGTTCACCGGCTTCGTCGGTCTGAACACCCTGTTCGTCGGCCTGTGCAACAACGAAGGCTTCCGCAAGCTGGACTTCTCCGCCCTGAAGCTGACCCTCTCCGGCGGCATGGCCCTGCAACAGGCCAGCGCCGAACGCTGGAAGGACGTCACCGGCTGCGCCATCTGCGAAGGCTACGGCATGACCGAGACCAGCCCGGTGGTGTCGGTGAACCCGTTCCAGAACATCCAGATCGGCACCATCGGCATCCCGGTTCCGTCGACCCTGTGCAAGGTCATCAGCGATGACGGCCAGGACCTGCCGCTGGGCGAGCGTGGCGAGCTGTGCGTCAAGGGCCCGCAGGTCATGAAGGGCTACTGGCAGCGCCAGGAAGCCACCGACGAGATCCTCGACAAGGACGGCTGGCTGCGTACCGGCGACATCGCGATCATCCAGGAAGACGGCTACATGCGTATCGTCGACCGCAAGAAAGACATGATCCTGGTGTCGGGCTTCAACGTGTACCCCAACGAGCTGGAAGACGTGCTCGCCACCCTGCCGGGCGTGCTGCAGTGCGCCGCCATCGGCATCCCGGACGAGAAGTCCGGCGAGGCGATCAAGGTCTTCGTGGTGTCCAAGCCGGGCGTCACCCTGACCAAGGAGCAAGTCATGCAGCACATGCACGACAACCTCACTGGCTACAAGCGTCCCAAGTCCGTTGAGTTCCGCGACAGCCTGCCGACCACCAACGTCGGCAAGATCCTGCGACGCGAATTGCGCGACGAAGAGCTCAAGAAGATCAGGGCTTAAGCCGATAAACAAGGAACCCGCCGAAAGGCGGGTTTTTTGATGGGGCACGGAAGCCATGTCCTTTATCTGCCTGAGGTGAACGCCTTGAACACTGCCCTCCGTTTGCGCGCCAAGGTCCTGCTCCTGGCCATCGTGCCGATCCTCCTCCTCACCCTGTTGTTGTGCGCCATTTCGACCGTTGCGTTGCGGCAACTGGCGACCCAGCAGGAAGCGCAGATCCGCGAGAACCTCACGCAGGACCGCGAAGCCCAGCTGAAGAACTTCGTCGACGTGGCCCTGGCCGCTGTCGGCCCGGTCTACCAGGCCGCCGCCGAGGGCGATGCCCAGGCGCGCGAACAGGGCATCGCGATCCTCAAGCGACTCGAGTACGGCAAGGGCGGCTACTTCTGGGGATACGACACCCGCTCCGTGCGCGTCTTCCAGGGCACCAGCGATGAGCGCCTGGGCGAAGACTTCAGCACCTACCGCGATCCCAACGGCGTCTATGCCATCCGCGAACTGGTCAGCGCCGGCCAGAGTGGCCAGCACTACGTGCGCTACAGCTTCACGCTGCCCGGCGGCAACACCATCGTGCCGAAGATCGGCTATGCCCACTTCCTGCCCAAGTGGAACCTGGTGTTCGGCACCTCGCTGAACCTCGACGACGTCGAGCGTGAAGTGAAGGAAGCCGGTGCCGCCTTCGACGCCAAGATCGACAACCTGCTGCTGCTCATGGGCGGTGCGGCGCTGGCGCTGCTGGTGGTGATCGGCCTGCTCGCCGGTCTGTTCAGCCGCACCATCGTCCAGCCCATCGTGCAGGTGCGCGACAACCTCGACGACATGGCCGCCGGCGACGGCAACCTGACCCATCGCCTGAACCTGGGCCGCAGCGACGAACTGGGCGAGCTGGCCGGCTCGTTCAACCGCTTCGTCGAGAAGATCCACGTGCTGGTCCAGCAGGTAGCCGGTACCACCCAGCAGTTGTCCGGGCTGGTGGGCGACGTGGCTCAGCAGGCGCAGCGCTCCGAACGTGCGATGGATGGCCAGCGCCACGAGACCGATCAGGTCGCCACTGCCATCAACGAGATGACCGCCGCCGCCCAGGAAGTGGCGCGCAGCGCGCAGCAGGCTGCCGACGCGGCACAGCAGACCGACCGTGAAGGCCAGGCAGCCAAGCGCGAAGTGGACCTGTGCGTCTCGCAGATCAACGACCTGGTGGGCGAAGTGCGCACCAGCAGCGACTCCCTCGACACCCTGCGCCAGGACGTGCAGGGCATCGTCGGCGTGCTGGAAGTGATCCGCTCCATCGCCGAACAGACCAACCTGCTGGCGCTCAACGCCGCCATCGAAGCGGCCCGTGCCGGCGAGGCCGGGCGCGGTTTCGCCGTGGTCGCCGACGAAGTCCGCGCCCTGGCCAGCCGCACCCAGCAGAGCACCGGGGAAATCCAGCAGATGATCGACCGCCTGCGCGGTACCACGGAAGGGTCGGTGAGCGCCATGCAGCGCGCCAGCGACATGGCCGAGCGAACCCGCGGCCAGGCCAACCAGGCCGGCCAGTCGCTGGATGCCATCGCCCAGCTGATCGGCACCATCAACTCGATGAACGCGCAGATCGCCAGCGCCGCCGAGGAGCAGACCGCGGTGGCCGAGGAGATCAACCGCAGCGTGCATCAGATCGCTGGCGGCGTGGACAGCGTGGCGGATGATGCGGCCAAGGGCGCGCGCACCGCGACCGAACTGAACGGGCTGGGAGAGCGCCTCCGCCAGCTGGTCGGCCAGTTCCGCATCTGATCCGGCGGGGCGCAACGCCCCGCCAATCCGGGTCGCCAAGCAATCGGATTGGCGGCCCGTGCCGGTCTTTTGCGACAATTCACGAATTGTCGCCATGACAGCCCATTCCAGGGACCGGCTCCGCACCTGCTCGCGCCGCTCCCGCCTGATGCCCGCGAAGCCGATGACCACAGACAGTACGCCGACCCCCGAACAGCTCCTGCAGCGCATGGATCACGCGATGATCCGCGACCGCCATCGCCTGCGCCGGCAGCTCCACAAACTGCGCAAGCACCCTGACGAAGCCAAGCTCGCCCAGTGGGCCGAGCGCTTCCAGGCCTCCTGCGCCAAGGCCGAGGCGCGCCGCGCGAGCATCCCGACGATTCGCTACGACGACAGCCTGCCCATCGCCGCCAAGCGCGACGAGATCAAGGCCGCGCTGGAAAAGAGCCAGGTGGTGGTGATTGCCGGCGAGACCGGTTCGGGCAAGACCACCCAGTTGCCGAAGATCTGCCTGGAGCTGGGCCGCGGCACCCACGGCCTGATCGGCCATACCCAGCCGCGCCGGCTGGCCGCGCGCAGCGTAGCCACCCGCGTTGCCGAGGAAATCGGCACGCCGCTGGGTTCGCTGGTCGGCTATCAGGTGCGCTTCGAGGACCAGAGCGACGACAGCACGCTGATCAAGCTGATGACCGACGGCATCCTGCTGGCCGAGACCCAGCATGACCGTTACCTCGAGCGCTACGACACGATCATCGTCGACGAAGCCCACGAACGCAGCCTGAACATCGACTTCCTGCTCGGCTTCCTGAAGACCCTGTTGCACCGCCGGCCGGACCTGAAGCTGATCATCACATCGGCGACTATCGACCTGGAGCGCTTCTCCAAGCACTTTGGTGACGCCCCCATCGTGGAAGTTTCGGGACGCACCTATCCGGTGGAAACCTGGTACCGCCCGCTGGCGGCGGAAGTGGACGAGGACGGCGAAGCGCTGTTCGACGACCTTTCCGTGGACCAGGGCATCCTCCGCGCGCTGGACGAGATATCCGCCCACGAGCGCGACATCGGCAAACGCCCCGGCGATGTGCTGGTGTTCCTCCCCGGCGAGCGCGAGATCCGCGATGCCGCCGACATGCTGCGCAAGGCCAACCTGCGCCACACCGAAGTGCTGCCGCTGTACGCACGCCTGACGCCGGCCGAGCAGCAGAAGATCTTCGCGCCCATGCCGGGACGCAAGATCGTGCTCGCCACCAACGTCGCGGAAACCTCGCTGACCGTGCCGGGCATCCGCTACGTGATCGACAGCGGCACCGCGCGCATCAGCCGCTACAGCTACCGCGCCAAGGTCCAGCGCCTGCCCATCGAAGCCGTCTCGCAAGCCAGCGCCAACCAGCGCAAGGGCCGTTGTGGCCGGGTCGAACCGGGCATCTGCGTGCGCCTGTACAGCGAGGAGGACTTCAACGGCCGCCCGGCCTTCACCGATCCGGAAATCCTGCGCACCAACCTCGCGGCGGTGATCCTGCAGATGCTCCACCTGCGCCTGGGCGACATCGAGGCGTTCCCCTTCATCGAGCCGCCGGACGGCAAGGCGATCAACGACGGCTTCACCCTGCTGCAGGAACTCTCGGCGGTGAACCGCGAGGGCCAGCTGACGCCGCTGGGTCGCCAGCTGGCGCGCCTGCCCATCGACCCGCGCCTGGGCCGCATGCTGCTGGAAGCGGCGCAACTGGGCAGTCTGCCGGAAGTGCTCACCGTGGCCAGCGCGCTGTCGGTGCAGGACCCGCGCGAGCGGCCGATGGATCGTCAGCAGGCTGCCGACCAGGCCCACGCGCAGTGGAAGGACCCGGATTCGGACTTCGCCGCACTGATCAACCTCTGGCGCGGCTTCGAGGAGCAGCGCCAGGCGCTGGGCTCCAATCCGCTGCGTACCTGGTGCCGGAAGAACTTCCTGAATTACCTGCGCCTTCGCGAGTGGCGTGATGCGCACCGCCAGCTGACGCTGATCTGCCGTGAGCTGCAGTTGCCTTTCACCAAGCCGGACGCTTCTCGTAGGAGCGAGCTTGCTCGCGAACAGCCCAATACTGCGAAACCCCAGGACAGCAAAGGCCGCCAGCCCGCCGTCGACAAAGACGCGAAGCAGGTTCGCGAGCAAGCTCGCTCCTACAAGGGCGGCGAGCCGGACGCGAAGGCCCGCGACATCGACTACGCCGCCGTGCACAAGGCGATCCTCTCCGGCCTGCTCAGCCAGATCGGCCAGAAGGCGGAGGAGGGCGACTACCTCGGCGCCCGCCAGCGACGCTTCTGGATTCATCCCTCCAGCGTGATCGGCCGCAAGAAACCGCAATGGATCATGGCCGCCGAACTGGTGGAGACGACCAAGCTGTTCGCCCGCATGGTCGCGAAGATCGAACCGGACTGGCTGGAGCCGCTGGCCGGGCACCTGGTGAAGAAGAACTACCTGGAGCCGCACTGGGAGAAACGCCGTGGCCAGGTGGTGGCCTACGAGCAGGTCACCCTCTACGGCCTGATCATCATCGGCCGCCGCGCGGTGCACTACGGCCCGATCGATGCGCCGGTGTGCCGCGAGATGTTCATCCGCGAGGCCCTGGTACGCGGCGAGATCAACAGCCGCGCCAAGTGCCTGTCGGCCAACCGCCAGTTGCTGGAGAAGCTCGACGAGCTCGAAGCCAAGGCGCGCCGGCGCGACATCCTCGCCGACGAGGAAACCCTGTTCGCCTACTACGACGAGCGCCTGCCGGCGGACATCTACCAGTCCGCCAGCTTCGAGAAGTGGTATGAGCGCGAGCACAAGCAGCAGCCCGACCTGCTGATCATGCGCGAGGAAGATGTCCTTGCCCGTGACGCCAGCGAAGTGACCGCCGGCCTCTACCCGGACCGTCTGCGCCTGGGTGACCTGCAGCTGCCGCTCACCTATCACTTCGAGCCCGGCCACGTGCGCGACGGCGTGACCGTGCGCGTGCCGGCGCCGCTGCTGCCGCAGCTGCCCGCCGAACGCCTGGAATGGCTGGTGCCGGGGCTGCTGGAGGCCAAGTGCATCGAGCTGGTGCGCAGCTTGCCCAAGGCCATCCGCAAGAACTTCGTGCCGGTGCCGGACTTCGTCCGTGCCGCGCTGGGCAAGATGGTCTTCGCCGAGGGTGCGCTGTCCGAGTCCCTCGGCCGCGAGCTACAGCGCATGACCGGCAGCCGGGTGCCGGAAGAGGCCTGGGCGGAAGCCGAGACCCAGGTGGAAAGCCACCTGCGGATGAACATCGAAGTGGTCGACGCCCGTGGCAAGTTCCTGGGTGAAGGCCGCGATCTGGCCGAACTCACCGCGCGCTTCGCCGAGGCCAGCCAGGCCGCGCTGGCGATCCCGCAGGCGGACAAGCCGCAGAAACCGGTGGAAGCCAAGGGCTTTGGCGAGGTCGCCGAGAAGGTCCAGCAGAAGGTCGCCGGGCTATCGATGACGGTCTACCCGGCATTGGTGGAAGAGGCCGGCGTGGTGAAGGAAAACCGTTTCCCGACCCAGGCCGAGGCCGACTACCAGCACCGCCGCGCCCTGCAGCGCCTGCTCCTGCAGCAGCTGGCGGAGCCGGCCAAGTTCCTGCGCAGCAAGCTGCCGGGGCAGACTGACATGGGCCTGCTCTACCGTGAGCTGGGCCGGGTCGAGTCGCTGGTGGAAGACATCCTGCTGGCCAGCCTGGACAGCGCCATTCTCGACGGTGAGAGCAATCTGCCGCGCGATGGCGCCGGGCTCGCCTCCCTGGCCGAGAAGAAGCGCGGCGCCTGGACCGAACACGCCGAGCGCATCGCCCGCCTGACCCTGGAAATCCTCAAGCTCTGGCACGGCCTGCAGAAGCGCTTCAAGGGCAAGGTCGACCTCGCCATGACGGTGCCGCTGAACGATGTGAAGGGGCAGTTGGCGAAGCTGGTCTACCCCGGCTTCGTGCGCGATACGCCGCTGGAGTGGCTGAAGGAATACCCGCGCTACCTGAAAGCGATCGAGCAACGCCTGGACAAGGTCGCCGGTCAGGTCCAGCGCGACCGCGTGTGGAGTGGCGAGATGGCCGGTTACTGGGAGCAGTACTCGGCGCGCCTGGCCAAGCATGCCCAGGAAGGCAAGCGCGACCCGGAACTCGTGATGTACCGCTGGATGCTGGAGGAGTACCGCGTCTCGCTGTTCGCCCAGCAGTTGGGGACGAAGGTGCCGGTGTCGGACAAACGCCTGTCGAAACAGTGGAGCCAGGTCGAGGCCTGATGCTCCCAGCCCTGGCGCAAGGATGAAGCCATGCCGTCGAATCTCGAGATAGCCGCGAACCTGGTCAACCTGCTGGCGGTGCTGCTGGCAGCCCGCAACAGTGTCCACACCTGGACTCTGGGTGTGGTCGGTTGCCTGCTGTTCGGCTGGATGTTCTACACCGTGCAGTTGTACGCCGACGTGCTGCTGCAGGGATTCTTCATCGTCACCAGCCTGATGGGCTGCTGGGCCTGGTTGCGTGGTGACGCCGGGACGGCGCTGCCGATCGGCCGCATCGCCCCGCGCGACCTGCTGGCGATGGCGGCGCTGGCTGTCCTGGTGGCGTCGGGCTACGCGCTGCTGCTGCACCATTTCACCGACGCCTACGCGCCGTGGATCGATTCGCTGGTGCTGGCCTTCAGTGTGCTGGCGCAGTTCCTGCTCATGCGCCGGCGCCTGGAAAACTGGGTCATCTGGCTGCTGGTGAACACGCTCGCGGTGCCCTTGTACGCTTCCCGGGGACTCCATCTCACGGCCGCGTTGTACCTGCTGTTCTGGTTCAACGCCTGGTATGGCCTGTTCCGCTGGCGCGCCGAATTGCGTTCGCAGGGCCAGGCTGGGGTGCCGGCGGGAGCGGCGGCCTGATGGTCGAAGCCGGGCTGGTCGTCGGCAAATTCTCGCCGCTGCACCTGGGGCACGAACACCTGATTCGACAGGCGCAGCAGCACTGCCGCCGACTCTACCTGCTGTGCTATTCGCTGCCGGAAATGCCCGGCTGCCCGGCTTCGCTTCGGGAGAAGTGGCTGCACGAGCGCTTTGCCGATCTGCCCAGCTGGGTCATCACCCCCGCCCGCGTGGCGGCCTGGCGTGCAGCGGGCAAAGCGCTGCCCGTATTGCCGGTGAATGACGCGGCGGAGGACCTGCACCGGCAGTTCGTCGCCGACTTCTGCCGCGAAGTGATCGGCGAGACCGTGCAGGCGGTGTTCACCAGCGAAGATTACGGCGATGGCTTCGCGGCGCATCTGGCGACGAGCTTTGGCCATCCGGTCCGGCATGTCAGCGTGGATCGCCTGCGGGTTACGGTGCCGGTCTCGGGCACGGCGCTGCGCGATGACGTACACGCTCTGCGCGATTTCCTCGCACCGTCGGTCTACGCGGATTTCGTCGAACGGGTGGTATTGCTCGGTGGCGAGTCCACCGGCAAGTCCACCCTCAGCCGACGGTTGGCGGAGCGCACCGGCACAGGGTTCGTGGCCGAATATGGTCGGGAGCTGTGGGAAGAGAAGGGCGGGGCGCTGGTCTACGACGACCTGCTGCACATCGCCGAAACGCAGGTGGCGCGGGAGCAGCAGGCGTGCGCGACGGCGTCACGCTACCTGTTCTGCGATACGTCGCCGCTGACCACGCTGCTCTACTGCCAGTCGATGTTCGGCCGCGCCGAAGAGGCGTTGCAGCAGTTGGCCGAGCGACCCTACGCGCACGTCTTTCTCTGCGCCGATGATTTTCCCTTCGTGCAGGACGGCACTCGTCGCGAAGAGGATTTTCGTCGCTGGCAGCAGGCCTGGTATGTCGCCGAGCTGCAACGGCGGGGCGTGGCCTACGAGGTGTTGAACGGGACGCTGGAACAGCGCACGGAGCAGGTGCTCCGCGCGCTGGCGGCGGACTAGTCGCGCTTGGGGATGTTCAGCCCGCGCTGCACGGCCGGGCGCGCGAGGAAGCGCTCCAGCACGCGCTTGACGTTCTTGAAGTTGTCGAACCCGACCAGTTCGCCGGCGTCGTAGAAGCCCACCAGGTTGCGAATCCACGGGAAGGTGGCGATGTCGGCGATGGTGTAGCGCTCGCCCATGATCCAGTCGCGGCCTTCCAGGTGGCGGTCGAGCACGCTCAGCAGGCGCTTGGACTCGTCTACGTAACGCTGCAGCGGGCGCTTGTCCTCGTAGTCCTTGCCAGCGAATTTGTTGAAGAAACCGATCTGGCCGAACATCGGGCCGATTCCGCCCATCTGGAACATCAGCCACTGCAGGGTTTCGTAGCGGCCGCTGGCGCCGGGGGCGATCAGCGAGTCGGTCTTGTCGGCGAGGTAGACCAGAATCGCGCCGGACTCGAACAGCGCCAGCGGCTTGCCGTCCGGGCCATTGGGATCGAGGATCGCCGGGATCTTGTTGTTCGGGTTCAGCGAGAGGAACTCCGGGGACATCTGGTCGTTGCGTTCGAAGCTGACCAGGTGCGGCTCGTAGGGCAGGCCGAGTTCTTCGAGCATGATCGACACCTTCACCCCGTTGGGCGTGGGCAGCGAGTACAGCTGCAGGCGGTCAGGGTGTTCGGCGGGCCATTTGCGGGTGATGGGGAACGCGGAAAGGTCTGACATGCATACTCCGGTCAGGTCACTGAAGAAAAGCAGCGGAAGGCTCAGGATAGCCCTCCGCGCGCTGTCGGTCATGACCCGCGCACGACAAACCGGTATGGTGCGGCCCCATACCCAGTCACTGGAAAAGGAGCCGGCCATGAGCCTGCAAGGCACTTACGATCCGCAGAACATCTTCGCCCAGATCATTCGCGGCGATGCCCCCTGCTTCAAGCTGTACGAGGACGACGACGTGCTCGCCTTCCTCGACCTGTTCCCGCAGTCCTACGGCCATGCCCTGGTGATTCCGAAGCAGTCTCCGGCGCGCAACATCCTCGACGTCGACCCCGATGCGCTGGCCAAGGTGATGCGCGTGGTGCAGCGCCTGACCGGCGTGATCGTCGCGGAGCTGAATCCCGATGGCGTGCAGGTCGCCCAGTTCAACGGCGCGCCGGCCGGGCAGACGGTGTTCCACATCCACGTGCACATCGTCCCGCGGTATGCCGGCGAGGGCCTGGGTATCCATGCGGCGAACAAGGCCGATGTGGCGGAACTGGAGAAGCTGCAGGCGCGCCTCGTTGCCCGTCTGAACGGCTGAGGCGCACCCGCGCCGGCGGTTACTCGACCGCCGGCTTGATGTCGAAGCCGGTGCGGTTGTCGCTGACGATGCGGAACGCGTTGTCGCCGCCGGGTACCAGTGGCACCAGCAGTTCGCGGCGCAGCATGGCCTTGCTGCACAGGCCATCGCCGTCCTTGTCGCCAATGATGCCGACCACGTGCTTGCCCGCCGGAACGTGGAAGCTGGCCGACTCGCCCTTGCCGATGCGCGCGGCGATTTCATGGTCGATGGTGAGGGCGACGTAGCAGCCACCGCCGATGTAGCCCACGTCACGGGTCACATCGACCTTGACGCTGTCCTTGCCCGGCTGCTGGTAGGCCAGCAGGCGGTCGGCGGGGACAGGTTGGGTTTCATCGCTCTGATACGAGGCACAGCCGGAAAGCGCGAGCAGGGACAGGACGGCAAGGATCGAACGCATACACTTCCTCCATGGACAATGCAGCCAAGGCTAGCCCATCCGCCCGGATTCCGTCGGGTTGACTACGCAGCGTGAGAAATTGGAGTAGTCTTCAGCAAACGTGAATCGGGCTGGAGTGCCCGGACGCCGCCATTTCGGCCGACCCGCCGGGCGGTCGCGCCAAGGAGCAGGGCTGATGCACCGCAACAGCGACCCCGACCACCTGTTCGAGTCCAACGCCGGACCGACCGGCCTGGAGGAAGCCGATCACCGCTTGCTGATGCGGCTGATCTTCGGTTGCACCGGGGCGACCCTCGGGGTGTTCTCTATCCTGCAGTACCTTGCCGGCAATCTCTGGCTGGCCGGTGCCGAGCTTGCGACTTGCGGGCTGCTGCTGTGGGCCGCACACCGTCTGAAACGCGTCCGCAAGCTGGTGCCCTGGATCGTCGCCTACCTGCTGCCGACCTTCTGTTTCATCCTCTACATCATCGTCATGCCCAACGCTTCGGCCACGGCCTTCGTCTGGGTCTACCTGATGCCGGTGATGGCCTACCTGCTGCTGGGCAAGTGGCGCGGGTTCCTGCTCGCCGTGCCGTTCATGCTCATCGCCACGGTGATGTACCTGCACGCCAACCGCCTGCGCCTGGATGCCCCGGGGCTGATCGACATTGGCAATGGCATCTTCTGCGGCGTGCTGGTGATCGCCTTCATGCACGTTTACGAGGAGCGCCGTGCCGCAGCCTACAAGCAACTGCGGCACCTGGCGCTGACCGATGCGCTGACCGGTGTGGCCAGCCGCGAGAGTTTCCAGCGCACGCTGCGTCGCTGCATCCAGGAGTCGGCGCGTTACGAGACGCGGCTGGTGCTGGTGGTGCTGGACGTCGACCACTTCAAGAACATCAACGACCAGTGGGGCCACGATGCCGGCGACAAGGCGCTGCAGCACCTGTGCAACCGTTTGCGCCATCGCCTGCGAGCCACCGACCTGATCGGCCGGTTGGGCGGCGAGGAATTCGGCCTGCTGCTGCCCTTTACCGACCGCTTCGATGCCAAGCCGCTGGTGGAGTCCCTGCGTCGCGACATCGACGAGGCTCCGCTGATGTACCAGGGAGAGCGCATCGCGATTTCCGCCACCTTCGGTCTTGCCGAGTGGCCGGGCGACGGTCTGGATGCCGATGAGCTCTACCGCTGTACCGACCGCCGGCTGTATCGCGGCAAGGCCGAAGGCCGCAACCGACTGGTCTACAGCGACCCGGCCTGAGCACGCCTCGCGGCCAGAGGCTCGGCGAGGCGCGCATAGGCCGTGCGCACCTGGCGTGCCATCTTCCGCTCCACCCATTCGTAGCTCAGCCAGGACAGCAGCAGGATCGCCGGCACGCTGACGCCCAGTGTCTGGTAGGGCGTCAGGCCGAGTCGCTCGTGCAGCCAGTACGCGGCCAGCCAGAGCACGATCACGTGCAGCAGGTAGACCGAGTAGGACCAGTCCCCCAGTGCATGCAGGACCTTGCTGCGCTCGAACAGTGGCTCCAGCGCCACGCACGCGGCGAGTAGCGCGGTGGCGGGCAGGCCCCAGGTCAGCAGGCGCCAGGGGTGGTCGGCAGGGAACAGCGCGATGGTCGCAATCGCCACGGCGGCCGTCAGCAACGCCAGTGGGCGCGGCCAGTTCAGCCAGCCGCGACGGTACAGTGCCGCCAGACCCAGGCCGAGGAGGAACTCGAAGATGATCGGATTGCGGTAGAAGTTGCTGAGCCACGGCTCGCGTGCCAGCACCTGGGCGACCAGCAGCACCAGCGCAGTCACCAGCCACGGACGCCAGCGTTCGGCCACCAGGAAGGAGAGGGCGAAGAGGCCGTAGAAGAGCATCTCGAAGTTCAGCGTCCAGCCCACCGGCAGCACCGGGTACAGGCCGAAGCCGCCGGGGTTTTCGCTGGGGATGAAGAGCATCGACAGCAGCAGTGATTTGCCGCCGACGCCGTAGATCGGCATCACGTCGGCGAAGGCGTAGATGATCAGCGCGGTGAGCGCCGTATAGAGCCAGTAGGCCGGGGCGACGCGGGCCAGGCGCTGGACCAGGAAGGTCACCGGGGACATCGGCCGGCCGGCGCTGGAGAGGTGGATCACGAAGCCGCTGAGGACGAAGAAGATGTCCACCCCGACCTGGCCGCGGGTGGAGAGGAGCTTGCCGCCGAGGCTGTCGGCGCGAAAGTCGAAGAACACCTGCATGAAGTGATGGAACACCACCAGCCAGGCGGCCAGTGCCCGCAGTGCCTGAAGCGAAACCAGCATGGGTGGGCGAGTCCTCCGTCTGTGGATAAAAGAAAGGGGCGCGAATTTGCGCGCCCCTTTCCTCGACAGTACGGTTTCGCCGATCGTTCACCGGGCCTGCTGGACGGTCGCTGCCGACAGTGTCGGCTCACGTTCCAGGCGCAGGCACAGCAGTGCGGTGGCGATGGCCGCGACCGGTAGCACGGCGCCGACCCAGGGCAGCGCGGCGAGCCCCGGGCCGTGGTCGATGGTCATGCCGCCCAGCCAGGCGCCCAGGGCATTGCCCAGGTTGAAGGCGGCGATGTTGAAGCTGGCGGCAACGCTCTGGCCGGCACCGTGGGCCTTCTCCAGCACCCACATCTGCAGTGGCGGCACGGTGGCGAAACCGGCGGCGCCGAGCAGAGCGATGAAGAGGACCACGGCGACCTGGTTCTGCAACGCGAAGCTCATCAGGCCCATGACCACCGCCAGTGCCACCAGGCTGCCCAGCAGGGCCGGAACCAGTTTGCGATCAGCGAGCTTGCCGCCGAGCAGGTTGCCCAGCACCAGGCCGCCGCCGAACACCAGCAGCACGGGCGACACGGCGCTTTCGGAGAAACCGGAGAGACGGGTCAGCAGCGGCGACACATAGCTGAACACGGTGAACACCCCGCCGAAGCCGAGCACGGTGGTCAGCAGGCCGAGCAGCACGGCCGGGCGCTTCAATACTCGGAAGTCGTCGCGCAGGTTGCCGGCGGCGGGCGGTGCGCCGTGGCGTGGCAAGTAGATCGCCAGGATCGCCAGGGCAAGCAGGCCGATGCCGGTCACCACCCAGAAGGCTGCGCGCCAGCCGTAGAGTTGGCCGAGCCAGGTGCCCAGCGGCACGCCGAGGATGGTGGCGACGGTGAGGCCGGTGAACATCAGGGCGATGGCCGAGGCGCGGCGTTCGGCCGGTACCAGGCTGGTGGCGACCACCGAGCCGACGCCGAAGAAGGTGCCGTGGGCGAAGGAGGTCAGCACCCGGGCCGCCATCAGCGTGGTGTAGTCCGGAGCCACGGCACAGGCCAGGTTGCCGAGGGTGAAGATCACCATCAACCCGAGCAGGGTACGGCGCTGCGGCCAGCGCGCGGTGAGGGCAGTGAGCAGCGGCGCTCCGAGCACCACGCCCAGGGCGTAGCCGGAGATCAGCAGGCCGGCGGCGGAGATGGAAACGCCGAAGTCATGACCGACTTCCAGCAGTAATCCCATGATCACGAATTCGGTAACGCCGATGCCAAAGGCACCGGCGGTCAAGGCATACAAGGCAATGGGCACGTGGGCTCTCCCGGACGATTCGAAGAATGCTCGCCACCTTATCCCCGTGCGTATTGCTGATATAGACTGCCTATAAGCAAATCACCTGTGAATTGAATTCAAGATGGCCCGCCCCGACGTCAATCGCTTCGGCGAAATGGAAGTCTTCATCCGTGTGGTGGAAACCGGTGGCTTCACTGCCGCTGCGCAGCAGTGCGGGATGACGCCCTCGGCGGTGAGCAAGCTGGTGGCGCGCCTGGAGGATCGGCTCGGCGCGCGGCTGTTCAACCGCTCCACGCGGCGCCAGCAGCTCACCGCCGAAGGTGCGGCCTTCTACGAACGCAGCCTGCGCATCCTCGCCGATCTGGACGAAGCCGAACGCGAGGCGTCGGCCAGTGCCGAGCCGCAGGGCAGGGTGCGTATCAGCTGCAACCTGCCGGTGGGCCGGCAGTTCCTCATCCCGGCGCTGCCGCTGTTCTTCGAGCGCTACCCCGGCGTCAGCCTCGACCTGCAACTGACCGATGAAGTGGTGGACCTGCTGGAGGTGCGCGCCGACGTGGCCGTGCGCAGCGGCCCGCTTCGGGACTCGCGACTGGTGGCACGTTCGCTGGGAGAGTCCGGGCACAAGATAGTCGCCGCGCCCGCGTATCTGGCGCGGCACGGTGCGCCGCAGCATCCCCGTGACCTGGGCGAGTACAACTGCGTGGGCTTCAGCTACCGGCGGGTCGAGCCGGACTGGCCGTTTCTGGACAAGGCGCCCTATGCCCCCGAGCCCAGCGGCAACCTGCTGGCCAGCGATGGCGACAGTGTGCGTCACCTGGCACTGGCCGGGCTGGGGTTGGCGCGGCTGGCAGAATTTCAGGTACGTGAGGATATCGCTGCCGGACGGCTGGTGGCGGTGCTGGAGGACTTCAATCCTGGCGACCGCAAACCCATGCACGCGCTCTACCTGGGCAAGCCGGGGCACCTGCCCGCGCGGGTGCGCGCGGTGCTCGACTTCCTCGCCGAGCACGTGCGCATCGACTGACTCAGGCGGCTTCGAGCAACGCCAGGGTATCGGCCGCGCCCATCATCTTCGCCGCCGCCAATGCGGTCAGACCGCTCGCATCGCGGGCTTCGCGATTGGCGCCGTGTTCCAGCAGGCAGCGCACGATCTCCGGGCGATTGAACATGGCCGCCATCATCAGCGCGGTCTTGCCGTCGGGCGATGCCCCTTCGACCTGCGCGCCCCGGCGGAGGAGCAGGCGCACCATCTCCAGGTCGCCCTTGAAGGCGGCACCGGCCAGCGGTGTCTGCCCGGCGTTGTTGCGCAGGTCCGGGTCGGCGCCGTGCTGGAGCAGCACGCCAACGGTGTCGTGGTGGCCGTAGTAGCTGGCCAGCATCAGCAGGCTGTCGCCCTTGTGGTTGCGCAGGTTGGCCGGTAGGCCCTGGCGCAGCAGTTCCGTCAGGCGCTCGGTGTCGCCCTGGCGAGCCAGGTCGATGACCTGATTGGCAAATTCCAGGGTCTGTTCGTCCATTTCCGGGCGGTTTTCGGCACTCATCCTGAAGTCTCCTTGGCAAAGTCGGGAATGCACTGAAGGATAAGGAGTCACGCGTCTGGGCGCGCCAACACTGTGCCTATGGTGCCGGTGGAAAATTTCAATCCATTGCTTCAGGGCAGGCGTAGCGTGATTTGCGTCCATCATCTTGCGCAAATGACGCCCCCGCACGGCGGCTTTTCGGCGAAAATTGCAGCATAATCAGTGATCAGCGGTTGCACCTGGGGTGAAACCGCAAACCGCCGGGCGGGCAAAGGTGCCCACCGTCGGTGGGAGTGGCACACTGCCCAGTTGCGGGAACTGCCATCCCGAAGCCTTCGCGCCAGGACGCGAAGCGACGAATATCCAGTGCCGGCCAGTGAGCGGGCACCTTGATGCCTAACCTTGCCGCCCGGCCCGGCGGCGCAGATTGAGAAGAGGATTGACCGTGCATAAAGTCGTGATCAGCGGAACCGGCCTGTATACCCCGCCGTTCAGCATCTCCAACGATGAACTGGTGGAATCCTTCAACAGCTACGTCCGCAGTCACAACGAGCAGCATGCCGACGCCATCGCCAAGGGCGAGGTCGAGGCGCTGTCCGAGTCCAGTTCGGCGTTCATCGAAAAGGCCTCCGGCATCAAGAGCCGCTTCGTGGTGAACAAGGAAGGCATCCTCGATCCGCAGCGCATGGCGCCGCGCATTCCGGAACGCTCCAACGAAGACTGGGGCATCCTCTGCGAGATGGCGACTGCCGCCGCCAAGCAGGCCCTGCAGCGCGCCGGCCGCACTCCCGAAGACATCGATGGCGTGATCGTCGCCTGCTCCAACCTGCAGCGCGCCTACCCCGCCGTGGCCATCGAAGTGCAGGCCGCCCTCGGTATCCAGGGCTTCGGCTATGACATGAACGTCGCCTGCTCGTCGGCTACCTTCGGCATCCAGGCCGCCGTGAACAGCGTGCAACTGGGCCAGGCCCGCGCGATTCTCATGGTCAACCCGGAAATCTGCACCGGCCACCTGAACTTCCGCGACCGCGACAGCCACTTCATCTTCGGCGACGCGGCTACCGCCGTGGTCATCGAACGTGCCGACCAGGCTACCAGCGAGCACCAGTTCGACGTGGTCAGCACCAAGCTGCTGACCCAGTTCTCCAACAACATCCGCAACAACTTCGGCTTCCTCAACCGCGCGGCGGAAGAGGGCATCGGCAGCCGCGACAAGCTGTTCGTGCAGGAAGGCCGCAAGGTGTTCAAGGACGTCTGCCCGATGGTGGCCGAGCTGATCGGCGAGCACCTGGCGCAGAACGACATCCCGGTCAGCGATGTGAAGCGCTACTGGCTGCACCAGGCGAACCTGAACATGAACCTGCTGATCACCCGCAAGCTGATCGGCCGCGACGCCGAGGCCCACGAAGCGCCGGTGATCCTCGATACCTACGCCAACACCAGCTCGGCCGGTTCGGTCATCGCCTTCCACAAGTACCAGGACGACCTGCCCGCCGGCTCCATCGGCGTACTGAGTTCCTTCGGCGCCGGCTACTCCATCGGCAGCGTGATCCTGCGCAAGCGCTGATCGTGCCCGCCGACGACAGCGAGCTGTTGTCTCGCCTGCTGGCCGGTGACCAGCAGGCCTTCCGCACCCTGGTAGCGACTTACCAGGGCGCGATGCGCGCCGTGGCCATTGCCATCGTCGGCGCCGTCCATGCCGATGAAGTGGTGCAGGATGCCTGGCTCGCCGCCGTGCGCAACCTGGACGGCTTCCAGGGGCGCTCCAGCCTCAAGACGTGGCTGCTGACCATCACCGCCAATACCGCCAAATCCCGCCTGCGCAAGGTCCGTCGCGACGTCTCGCTGGACGACCTGCCCGCGCCTCACGGCAGCATCGACGAGACCCGCTTCGCCGCTGATGGCCACTGGAGCCCGGCGCCGCTCGCCTGGCACGAGGACTCGCCTGAAGCCCTGCTGGCCGAGGACGAGCTGCGCCAGTGCCTGGAGAAGACCCTGGGCAGCCTCTCCGAGCTGCAGCGCAGTGTATTGCTCCTGCGAGAGCGCCAGGGACTGGAACTCGAAGAGATCTGTAATCTGCTGGAGATTTCGCTCTCCAATGTCCGGGTGCTGCTGCACCGTGCCCGCCTGAAGGTGTTTGCCACCGTGGAGCACTTCGAGGAGACCGGGGAATGCTGACCTGCAAGGAACTGGTGGCACGCTCCAGCGACCTGCTGGACGAACAGCTGGGCTGGCGCGAGAAGCTTGCACTACGCCGGCACCTGCTGCTGTGCCGCAACTGCCGGCGTTACCTGCGACAGATGCGCCTGGCCCAGGCCAGCCTGCGCCTGCTGCCAGACCCCCAGCGGCCCGACGCCGAACGCCTGGCCGACCACCTCGCCGAATTGCGTCGGGATAGCGCGCGGCGCTGAGAGTGCATCGAAGCTCCCTGTAGGAGCGGGTCATGCCCGCGATCGCGCCTGCAGGGCGCACTCACAGAGAAATCCTCAGCTCAGACTTTGCGCCCGCCACGCATCCAGCCCGCCCGACAATGCCCAGGTGCGGGGATGCCCGAATGCCTGTAGCCGCTCCGCCAGCATCGCTGCGGACAGCTCGTGGGGGCAGGCGCAGTAGATCACCACGTCCTTGTCCGCCAGGCTGTCGCCCAGCTCGTCCAGCGCCCCGTCCAGGCGGAAGGCGATGGAGCCGGGAATCGCCTCGTCATCGAACTGCGCGCGCACATCGAGAATCAGCGGCGGCTCGCCAGCGTCCAGGCGCGCGCGCAGCTCGTCGACGCTGATACGCGGAATCCGCGCGGTGCGCTTGAGCAGGCTGAAGCGCTGCCAGAGCTTCCAGGCGATGAACACCGCGAAGGTGCCGAGCAATGCCGACACGCCGACGCTGGCGTACTCGGTGAGCCAGTCGAGGATGCGGTCGACCGCGCTGCTGAAGATGCTCCCGAGCATCAGCGCGGAGCCCGCCCAGAGCGCCGCGCCAGCGCAGTCGTAGGCGAGGAAGCGCGGCAGCGGAGTGCGCGTCATGCCGGCCATGGTGGTGGTCAGCGCGCTGGCGCCGGGGAGAAAACGCGAGATCAGCAAAGCGCGTGGGCCGATGCGCAGGTAGAGGCTCTGGCTCTGGCGAATGCAGCTGTCCGGGGACAATGAGACCTTGCACACGCTGCGCAGCATGAAGCCTCCGTAGCGCCGCCCGGCGAAGAACCAGATCAGGTCGGCGATCAGGCAGGCGCTGACGGCCACTGCCAGGGCCTGGCCCAGCGGAACACCACCGCCCTGCAGGGCCAGGGCGCCAGCGACGATCAGTGCCGGATAGGCCGGAATCGGCAGGCCCAGCTGTTCCAGCAGGACGTTGAAGAACAGCAGGGTGAGGCCGTGTTGCTGGATCAGGGGTTGCAGTTCGTGCATGGGAAAGCCTGAGCGGGAACGTCTTTCAGGAGAGGCTGACAGCATACCGGCAAAGTGGACGACAGAAATCGTCTGCAAGCCTAGTCAGGCGTGGCCTAGGACCTTTATGCCATAACGAAATCAAAAGTTCCGCTGTAATAAAAGTTTTATCTACGAGCAACTGATCTGAAATAACCCCTCGCCAAGATTCCCAGCAACACAAACGGGGGCCGCCAGAACGGCCTGTGCGAGTCCTTGGGGGGCGCGCAGCAGCCAGGCACTCGGCGTGTTCAACGCAAATACCATTAAGGGGAATCTTCGATGATCCGTAAGCACTTCGCCGGTTACGCCGCCACTGCCCTGGCACTGGCCGTTTCCGCCCAGGCTTTCGCAGGCACAGTCACCACCGATGGCGCCGATATCGTTATCAAGACCAAAGGCGGTCTTGAAGTCGGCACCACCGACAAGGAATTCAGCTTCAAGCTCGGTGGCCGTCTGCAAGCGGATTACAGCCGCTTCGATGGTTTCTACACCAAGAACGGCAACAACGGTGACGGCGCCTACTTCCGTCGCGCCTACCTGGAACTGGGCGGCACTGTCTACAAAGACTGGAAATACCAGATCAACTACGACATGTCCCACAACTCCGGTAACGCTGACAACGGTTACTTCGACGAAGCTTCCTTCAGCTACACCGGCTTCGCCCCGGTTACCCTGAAGTTCGGCCGCTTCGACCCGGACTTCGGTCTGGAAAAAGCCACCAGCTCCAAGTGGGTGACCGCTACCGAGCGTACCACCGCTTACGAACTGGCTGACTGGATCAACACCCACCAGGACGGCATGGGTGCCCAGGTTGGCGGCGTCGTCGCCAACATGGCTTACCTGGACGCCGGCATCTATGCCAAGGACGCCGACGACACCGACGGCGACAGCGTCAAGCAGTTCAACTTCCGTGGCGTGTTCGCTCCGATGAACACTGACGGCAACGTCCTGCACATCGGTGTGGACTACGCCTACCGTGACCTGGACGACACCGCCTTCGACTCCCGCATCCGTCCGCGTCTGGGCATGCGTGGCATCGCCACCAACGGCGGTAACGACGCTGGCGACAACGGCAACCGCGCTACCTTCGGCGGCGCTACCCTGAGCCCGGCCGGTTCCTACAAGGACGACTCCACCTGGGGTGCTGAATTCGCCTACGCCATCGGCCCGTTCTCCGCTCAGGCCGAATACCTGAAGCGCAAGCTGAAGGCTGATGCTTCCGCTTACGAAGACATCAAGGCTGACGGTTACTACGGCCAGCTGGCCTACACCATCACCGGTGAATCCCGCGTGTACAAGCTCGATGGCGCCAAGTTCGACACCATCAAGCCGTCCAACAAGGAAATCGGTGCCTGGGAAGTCTTCTACCGTTACGACCACATCAAGGTTGATGACCCGAACGTGGTCGTGGCTACCGCCACCCGCGACGTGGTCGACACCAAAGCCAGCACCAACACCATCGGTGTGAACTGGTACGCCAACGAAGCCGTGAAGGTCTCCCTCGACTACGTTCACGTCAGCACCGACGGCATTCGCAATGCCAACGGCGACGACGACGGCAACGGTGTCGTGACCCGTCTGCAGTACGTGTTCTAAGAACTACAGCACTACCGTTTGACTCCTTTGTGTGAACCCCCGCCTCGGCGGGGGTTTTTTTATGGGTTCGGAAAGCGTTTCTGCACGGTTTGCCTCAGCGTAAGCCGGGCCCCGCTGGCCGCCGGCGGAATTCGAACTCGAGCAACTCATCGAACGGATTGCCCATTTCCAGTCGTGTCCAGCCCAGCTTGAGAAGGAAAGCCAGCGCCGCCGGGTTGTCCGGTCTCACACTGGCCCGCCACAAGGGGCAGCCCTGCAGTTCCGCTCGGCTCATCACCAGCGTCATCACCGCGCGCCCGACGCCCGAGCCGCGTAGTTCCGGGCGTACCGCCAGGTCGGTGACGAAATAGTACGGATGCGTCGGGTTGGGCAGGCAAACCCCCACCACTGCAACCAGCAGGTCGCCGCGCAGGATGCTGTACTGGGCCCGGTCCGTATCGTTCAGCACCTGTTCCAGCCAGTAGCGATCCATCGGGCCGAGTTGCGCGTAGAGCACCGGATCGTCGAACCAGCTTTCGTACGGCGGGATGTCCTCTGCCTGGAAAGGGCGAATCTGCATGCGGGCGCTCTCCGGTGCAGTTTTGGGAAGATTCACACTGGCATCCACTGGGCGATTGCGTCAATCGACCCTGAGCGCTCGCGTCATTGAGGCCGCGCGCAGCCAGCACCTACCCTGCGGGCACTCAACCCACCGGGAGTCGACCATGCTGCGCAATCACTTCGAGACCGAGCACAACCTGTTCCGCGATGCGTTCCGATCTTTCCTGAACAAGGAAGTGGTGCCTCACCAGGAGGAATGGGAGGACGCCGGTGTGGTGGACCGCAGCGTCTGGCGCAAGGCGGGGGAGATGGGTTTCCTGCTGCCCTGGGCGGAAGAGGAGTACGGCGGAACCGCTCTGAAGGACTTTCGTTACGAACAGATCATGTGTGAGGAACTGGCTGCCATCAACGAGCCGGGCTTCATGATTCCGCTGCACTCGGCGCTGTGCGGCCCCTACATCGCCGAGTACGGCAACGCTGAGCAGAAAGCCCGCTGGCTGCCGGGGATCATTCGCGGCGAAAGCATCCTGGCGGTGGCGATGACCGAGCCATCAGCCGGCTCCGACCTGGCCGGCATGCGCACCACGGCAGTGGACAAGGGCGATCACTTCGTCCTCAACGGCTCCAAGGTGTTCATTTCCAACGGACTGCTGGCGGACCTGGTCATCGTCGCGGCCAAGACCGATCCGGCGAACAAGCATGCGATGGGGCTGTTCATGGTCGAGCGCGGCATGGAAGGCTTCGAGCGCGGGCGCAACCTGAAGAAGCTGGGCATGAAGAGCCAGGACACCGCCGAGCTGTTCTTCAACAACGTGAAGGTACCGAAGGAAAACCTGCTGGGCGACGCCAAGGGCGGCTTCTTCTACCTGATGAACATGCTGGCGCAGGAACGCCTGACCAACGCCTGCGGCGCGGTAGCCGGTGCCGAGGCGGCGCTGAACGCGACCATCGACTACGTGAAGGAGCGCAAGGCGTTCGACCGCCCGGTGGCGCACTTCCAGAACACCCGATTCAAGCTCGCCGAGATGCGCACGCAGATCGACGTCGCGCAGGTCTTCACCGACCGCTGTGTGATGGACCACAACCAGAAGAAGCTCACCCCCGAAGTGGCCGCCGAGGCCAAGCTGTTCACCACTGAGTTGCTGTGCAAAGTGGTCGATGAAGGCGTGCAACTGCACGGCGGCTGGGGTTACATGTGGGAGTATCCGATCTGCAAGATGTACGCGAACGCGCGCATCCAGCGCATCTTCGCCGGTACCTCGGAGATCATGAAAGAGATCATCAGCCGCGGCATGAAGCTCTGAGGCGCGGCGCCCACGCATCGATTGAGCGAAACAGGAGTGCCCATGAACGGCCCGCTCGCCTCACTGAAGATCCTCGATTTCTCTACCCTGCTGCCGGGCCCGTTCGCCTCGCTGCTGCTGGCCGACATGGGCGCCCAGGTGCTGCGTGTGGAATCGCCCACGCGCATGGACCTGGTGCGCGTGCTGCCGCCGCACGTGGATGGCACTTCCGCCAGCCACGCCTACCTCAACCGCAATAAGCGCTGCATCGCGCTGGACCTGAAGCAGGCGCAGGCGGTGGAGGTGGTGAAGCAACTGGTGCAGGAGTACGACATCGTGCTTGAGCAGTTCCGCCCCGGCGTGATGGACAAGCTGGGCGTTGGCTACGAGGCGCTCAAGGCGATCAACCCGAAGCTGATCTACGTGTCGATCACCGGCTATGGCCAGACCGGCCCGTTCCGCGACCGTGCCGGGCATGACATCAACTACCTGGCCCTGGCCGGCGTCGCCAGTTACACCGGTCGCCGCGAGAGCGGCCCGCTGCCACTGGGCGTGCAGCTGGCGGACATCGGCGGCGGCTCGCTGCATGGCGTGATGGGATTGCTGGCGGCGGTCATCCATCGACAGCAGACGGGGGAGGGGCAGCAGGTCGACGTGAGCATGACCGACTGCGCCTTCAGCCTGCATGGCATGGCGGGTGCGGGTTATCTGGCGGCCGGCGTGGAGCCGGAGATGGAAGGTCTCGCCCTCAACGGCGGCAGTTTCTACGACTACTACCGGACCCGCGATGGCCGCTGGTTCTCGGTCGGCAGCCTGGAGCCGCAGTTCATGCAGCAGTTCTGTGCTGCCATCGACCGCCCGGAGCTGGCCTCACGCGGGCTTTCGCCGAAGCCGGAAGACCAGCAGGCGCTGAAGCGCGAGATCGCCATTGAGTTCGAGAAGCACGACTTCAGCGAATGGCAGGAACGTTTCGCGGCACTGGACGCCTGTGTCGAGCCGATGCTGTCGATGGCCGAAGCGGTAGAGCATCCGCAGCTGCGCGAGCGCGGGGTGGTGACGCAGGTCCCCAATGGCAAGGGCGGTGAGCAGCGGCAGATGGCCTGTCCGATCCGCTTCTCTGCAGGCCTTCCCGAGCCGCGCCATATCGGCGCGGCGCTGGGGGCGCATACGGCACAGGTGATGGCGGAGCTGGGTTACACCGACGAACAGGTCGCAGCGCTCAAGGTGGCGAAGGTCATCGCCTGAGCTGCCTCACTCGCGGCGGGTTTCGCCGGTGAAGATCAGCGTCGCGCGGCAACGCCGGCAGTAGTAGCGGCGACCCTGGGCGACCAGGTTGTGGCGCTGGGCGGAGAAGGGGAATTCACTGCCCTCGCCGCAGTGGCAGCGATACAGGTAGCGGGTGGCGCGGCGGCGCTTGATCTCGTACGTGTGGCAGCGATCCGGCGGCAGGCCGTAGATACCGCGCATGATCAGCTGCCACTCCTCACCATGCGGACGAATGCGCGGGCCGAACATCTGGTGGGCGATCAGGTGGGCCACTTCATGGGCCACGGTTTGCTGCAGGAAGTGTTCGTGGTTTTCCCGGTACAGCTGCGGGTTGAAGCGCAGCAGGTTTTCATCCAGGTGGGCGACGCCGGCCTTTTGGCCGCGTAGCCGGAAGCTCACTTCCGGGCGGGGAAAGCGCCGCTGGAAGAAGGCTTCGGCCTGCTGATAGCAGGCTTCGACGCGAGCGTTGAGCTGTTCAGGCATACAGTGGTTCTCCGACGGGGGCAGATTATGCCGCAGTCGGAGCGTCGGTGGAGGATTTCTCGCGCCCGCTCGTCCGGGGTGCAGGTTCAGGCAAGTCGGACGAGTTTCAGGCAAGCACGCAAAAAAAACCGGGCCGCTGGGCCCGGTTTTTCGTTCATGTCGTGCAATCAGGTGTATTCCGGGCCGACGCCGCTGCCCCAGAGGATGACCGAGAGGGCCATCATCGCCACCAGTACCACCAGTCCTACCGCCAGCACCGAGCTGGAGAACAGGAAGCCTTCATCCTTGTGAATGTTCATGAAGGTCGGGATGCCGACGTAGAGCAGGTAGACGGTGTAGCAGATCGCGGCGGTGCCGATGATCATGCCCAGCCACAGGTGCGGGTAGAGCGCCGCCAGGCCGCCGATGAACAGCGGAGTAGCGGTATACGCGGCGAACACTATGCATTGGGTCAGCGATGGCGACGCGTCGTAGGTGCGGGCCATCCAGTGGATGAAGGCGCCCATGATGGCGACGCCGGCGAGCATGGCGATGTAAGTCATGATGGTCAGCTGTATCGCGCTGGCGGCCGTCAGCTTGACCGGTCCCGCGTTGCCCAGTACCCAGCCCACCTGCGTGGTGCCGATGTAGGCGGAAATGACCGGGATGGCAGCGAGGATCAGGACGTGGGTCAGGTACATGTGGCTGATGGATTCTTCCTCGCCACGGATGTCCTGCCATTCCTGATCGGGATGGGTGAAGAGCCCCCACACATGATGGATCATGTCAGCATTCTCCTCTTCTTATAGAAGGTCGCCCCCCAGCGAGGCGCCCGATACGCGTAGCCAGCGTCATCCGGTGCCCGGCCGACCTATGCGACCTTAAGTCGCAGTATAGGAATGGCTGCAGGCCACGTCGTCTGTGGGTTTAGAGCAAATGGAAGTTTCACGGACGGCTGTAATAGCGCTCCAGAATTTCCATGGCCTTGTTGATCGACTGCAGGCGGGTGGTGCTGCCGCCCCGATCAGGGTGGTGCTGGCTGACCAGTTGGCGGTAGCGCAGCTTGATCAGCGCGTAGTCCACCGGGCCGTCTTCCAGCTCGAACAGAGCCAGTGCGGCGGCCTTCTCCTCGTTGCCCTGCATGCGCGTCCAGAAGCTTTCCAGCAGCTTCTCCACGTCGTGCTCGGTGGTTTCCTTCAGGTGTTTCTCATCGAGGTAGTAGGCGCGCAGGGCGTCCTGTTCACCAAGTGCCTGTACGCCACCGATATAAGAAGAAAGACGAATCTGCAGTGGGCCGATCTCCAGGTGCGCGGCGTTCTCCTCCCAAAGCCGGTCGCGCAGGCGATACAGCGCGTTGAACACCAGGAAATGGGTGCGGAACAGCACCAGCTTGTCGGTCAACGGCAGGTTGGGCACATGGGTGGAATGCCGAGCCTTGAGCTGCTGGATCAACTGGAATTCGGAGATTCCTTCAGGCGCTTCCCGCAGCAACTGCAGGAGCTGGTCCGTGAGGTCGAGGGAAGGATCGAGATCGGGCGTCATGCTGTCAGATTAGCAGTAGCCCGATAGAGGGGCTGGGGTACGCGTCGCTTTGCGCGTAGAAATGCCAGCCAGCGTGTTTTGATGGATAGCATCGGATAGGCCTTGATAGGTCTGGGCTTGAGGGGCTTGCGCCTCTAGCGTACTGGACTGATTTGGGTAGCAATGGCTAGCGATATCGACACTTTTTCGACATGTTGGCTTAATTGGAGGAAGGTAAATTGCAGACGGTCATTCTCGCCTATGGCGGCCTATGCGTCGTAGGCTGCTGGCGATTTTCGAAGGCTTAGCCATATCGAAGAGAGGTTCTGCTTGCTGGTTCCCCTGCTAAATTAAGGTAATAAAAACAATAGCTTAACTGCGTTTTTTGTGAGGTCGTAAGTGCCTGCCTTGGCGCGTCAGTCGCCTTCGGAGGCTCGTGCAATTCACAGGGGGCGCGTTATACTACTGCCCGCTCGCGAAGGCTCCTAGGAGTCGACAATCAGTGCAAGGACGCACAAATGCGCACTCCACCTAAATGGATCGCTGCACTAGTGTAGTTCTTAAACTACTCAGGGAAATCTTTTCGCACATGAATCTCAGTTCTAGCCTTGAACTTCTCTCCCAAGATGAGGCCACAATCTCCGCTGGATCAGCTGCTCGATGTGCTGTGGCCAATATTCGGTGGGAGTGCGCAGTATCGAATGAGCGCGCCAATGAGTATAGTGAATATGTTGGGGACGTTACCACATATGCGGACTGGAAGGCGGAGCACAAGAGTTATTTAGGTTCATACGTACATATTCCACAAGATCTTCCTATAAGTCCTGAGAGTTTCATGGCGGTAAACAGTCATGCGCACCTAAGGGAAGATATCGATAATGCGTATTTATTGCGCTTGGAATCACTTGGTTCATTTTTAGATAATCCATTGACAGCTGAACTTGCCAATTCCTTTTGGCTGCGTTTCTTTAATTCGCAAAGAGACTTGCGGAAAAAAGAATTGAGTCATGGCGATGAACTGCTACGCACTGAGTTCATGAAGCAGTGGAATGCGCAACGAACTCAAGTTCGCCCACTTTTCGCTACATTTCTTAATGAGTTTGGTGGGGATTTGGAGAGTCTGGTCAGAGAAGATTGGGCGCATATCTTGCGTGACCGACTAGGATTGACTCACTGGCCTAGCATTTCCGGAAAGGCACTTCCAGTAGCATTGATGTGTTATACAGTTGACGATGTACGTCAGGCGCGTGCTGCCGCCACGAAGAAAGGTGCAGTCGCAAGCTTTACTCGCCCTACAGTATTGGATGCAGAAATGTCCGCAGCCTTCGTACCTGCACCTCTGGGGCCTGGAGGAGAGAGTTATGGGTATACGCTGGATTTAACTAATGTTACTAATATTCCTGAGAGTTTTACGCCCGAACTGCTTACTTTTCCTATTGAATATCGGCCGCAACATTTAAAGGCCCTTGGATTTATAAGCAAATCCCATGCTCTTGTTGAGGAAAGTGCTATATTTTCAGCACGAAATCTACACGTTCAGGGGCTGCGCCGCCTGCCTGACTGTTCTATTTTTGGAGAGATCCTGAAATGACCTGGCAAAAGTGGGTAGAGGATTTGCAGGCGTCGCCAATTCAAAGTGTTGGTAGTTTGCTTCGCGGCTCTGCAGAAGTCTCTCCTTTTGAGAGAGTTTCGCCGCATGATTTTCTGTTGGCAATTCTACCAGCTAGTAATCGCAATGTTTCAATGAAGCTGATCGGAGATCCATCCTCGGCTTCGATTGAAACTAGGTCGCATGATATCTTGCCGTATCTGGATTCTGGTCTATCAGCTTGGTTGAAAGTTCAGCAAGTAGCGCCATTGCCGGATCCAAGAAAGCTCAGCTCCTACACTAGTCAGGTGTGTGAAGCTCTTCAGCTGCCGCTGTATTTTTCAATGCCAGAAACTTTTGAAACTTTAAAAAAAGATCGTGCTCGATGGCTTCAGTGGTTGCGCGTGCTTAATATTTCTGCATTCCGTGATCCGGAATTTGACTACTGGCAGATCCTAGCGAGCAAACAAGTTGACGATGCTTTACAGTTTTTTTGGCAATACTTTATCGCAGAGTCCGGACGCACTCTTTCGAGTCGTTATTTGAGTTTGGGACTGCTGGCGTTAGCGAAGCTGCCATTATCAGAAGAGGATAGTCTGCGAAATTTGCGAATACAGGTACAAGCTCTTGTTAATCGCGCTCGGCGCCGAAGGAGTATGGGCGCTATGGCTTTAGATGAAATGGTAGAATGCTTAAGTGGTATTGTCGCTCGGAATCCTAGCATGAGTCGGCAAAAGTATAGTGATTTTTTTGGGTCCCTCATTTCTCCACTTGGAGATAATTTTACCGCGTCCGTCTTAGGGGCGTTGGGTCTTTCCAATACAAATCCAGATAATTTCAGAGCTTCTACTAGGTCTACATACACGCTTCAGCCACCCAGTAAACCTGGTTATACGGACGAGCTCCTCATGGATCTGGGACGTTCAAATAGTTTTTTGCAAGCATGGAGAACTATCTCTCGCCCACTTTCAGAGCTTGAAAACTATTGCCATAAGTCCGGGGATGGATATCATTTTGTGCGCACGCTTGACAGGTGCGTGCGTGCTTTTGTTGATAAATATCCTCTCTCTGATCCAGAGGCTCAATCTCAGGTTTTTCATTGGGTTCATCTAGCGTTGCGATTAGAACCAGATGAGCCCAGACGATGGATGCTCTGGGAGTTGGTCTTGCGCAAAGCTAATCAAATCCAACGTGCTATTTGGGTGCTTTGGGAAATGACACGTCGTTTTCCAGATAACCTGCACTGCCGGTTAGATTTGGCACAACTGCTTATATCCTCTAAGGGTTATATTGATCTGAATCAGGCCGAACGTTTGTTGCATCAAGTTCTGCATCTTGATCCTGAGAATTTGCACGCACTTTCATCTTTGGCGAATTTGGCTATTCGGCACGAAAAATGGCCTGAGGCTATTCAGTATGCTGAAAGAGGCTTGTGCATTGACTCAAACAACGTTCCGTGCGCGTTATCTTTGGCTGCGGCCTATTCTCGTCGAAATGAGCCAGGTGACTTACAGTTTGCAGTCGATTACTTGAAGCGATTCGATATTCGGAATCCTTTTGATCAAGGTATTCAGCGCTCTTTGAGGAATTTAGAAAGCCGGGATAAGTTTGGCGAGGGACAGATAGCTTATTTTCGTGAGGTCAATGAAGATATAAGTCCTCAGCTAGTGAGTCGTGAACAAGACCCTGCTTGGCAAACATTCGCAGAATCACTCGGCTCTTGGATCGATAAACCGAGGCTTGAAGATAGAGCTGTGGGCTACTCGACAGAAGTCGCTGTCCGGGCGTTACCGTTGCCAATGACTTTAAAGCAGGCAGTGCTACATGATAACTGGGAATGTGATGTTCTTGACCAGTATGAATTAGATACTCTAAATCAATTCCCGCTTGAGACCAAGCTTTGGCGGTACTTGCAGGTCATGCATATAGAGTCATCCAGTGTCGGCGAACGCCTGCGCGCAAAAAACGCGATGCAGAAACTTGTTGACTCTAGCGCTGATCAATCAGCTCAAAATAACCATTCTTGGAAATCCTACTTAAAATTGAATTGGGATGAGCTACAAGAAACGACAGGAAAAACTGCGGAGGCCGGTTGTGTTTGGCTTATGGAGCTGCTTGATCGACATCAACCGCTACCTGCACCTTTGCTAAGTTGAAGTGCGGTGGTTTGTCCCATGTTGAGTGAACACTGACTTGAGGCGGCTAACCCTCCGCAAGGGAGGAATGGCCCAGATCAGACGAAATTTCCTTGTATTTTTCAAATGCGAGGCGTCAGGCCTGGGGCATTCCGGTACTCCGCTTCGTCATGTGACCGAGGCACTCGGCGTTCGAAAAGCGGTATCGACAAACCCTCGCCTCCTGCAAGATACCCTCAAGGTTAAAAATTAAGAGATTTCAAAGGAGGGTGAGTTATGGCCGTATATCTGCTCCAGCATCTCATTGAGCGCGAAGGTGGAGATGAGGTGAAAGTAATAGGTATCTACAGTTCGGCTGCGTTGGCTGATTCGGCTGCTTTAGAGTTTTCCTCGATCCCGGAGTTAGTGATTTTTCGCAGGGTTTCACCGTCGACGCTTACGAGTTAAATACGATCTTTTGGAGGGAAGGCTTTGGAATCTAGGCAGAGCTGTAGGCGAGACCTTCATAAGTTATAGTTGAAGTGCCTTTCTTGATCGCTCTCATTACATCTACTGTCCATTAGCCAAGATCGCTTTTACGCCAATTTCAGCTATTTCCAAGCGTCCACTATGAGGTGGCAGCTGACTTTCATCTGCCCTAGCAGTTATCTCTGATGCCGACTTTGGGTTTGAGCTTGAGTTCATTTGGTTGTGTTCGCGCCAAAATTGGCATTCGTCGCTACAAACGCGCGTCTGACGCATTTTCTGGATACTCTTCGATTTGCTCTTGTTGGAGCACCTTCCGTGCATTTTTGCCGAATAGTTTTGATTTGACCGTTAGCGCTGTGGCGGCCTGATCAATCATTTGGCTGATTGGCTTGGCGACAGGGTCTAATGTTTTCACTGCCTGAGAGGTTGTCGACGTCAGATCAGCCCCTACTGTGCCGACTATGAAGAGGAAGGGGAGGACGATTAGTCGGTTCATCGTTCGTCCTTGGGTGCTGGTTTGACTTCTTGCACGCAGCACTACGCTTTATCAGGGCGTTATCCCTTTTTTCCTATGAACCACTTGAGGGCTGCTTTCCTTGTCAGCTCTATCCCGCGTGGGCTCCGTTTAAATGCGCCTGCGCCTCATCGTATTCCGGACTCGTTTGCCCGGACTCGGGGATGATGCTCCCCGTGTTTAGCCACAGCGCGTACTGAGGATAGATTGCGATTAGCGCTTCTAGCTCCTGAGTGCTGACGCGAGTGCGCTTGTCGTACCTGACGGTACGCCATCGAGTTCCGCTGATCGTCGTTTTTTTGACCAGTTCATCGATAGTCGTCTTATCGATAACTGTTCTAATGCGGCTGTCTATTGATTCCATAATGATCTTGTACATTACACATGTATAGCTCGCCTTCCGCAAAGGCTGGGCGTATATTTCATTTGTAAATTACAAATGGCTTATACGGAGCCACCTGCAATTTCCCATAAATTGGCTGATCGTAGCGTAGGGGGAGGTTATGGAACAGAACGGAAGCAAGGTTTCTCTCGAAGCGGTCAAAAACGCTCCCGTCCTCATGCCGTGGCGGAAGTTCGCGTCGTGGATTGGCATGGATGAGGGCGTGGTAGAGGGCTGGATCCGTGTGGGCTACATCCCGCGTATCAAGATCGGCAACCGCGTCATGGTGAATGTGGCGTTGCTGAGTCGTCGTCTGCTGGAACAGGAGGGCCTCTGATGAGCCTTCTTTCTCCGCTAAGTGCGCAGCGTGTTCGGGAAAAGCTTACCGCTGCACGCCTGTCGTTCCGCCTGATGCATAAGGCTCTGGCTGACGGCTTTGCAGATGCAGCGCGCCGATTCCATGAGGAAGGGCGGATGGAGCTTGCTTCCGCGCGACTGACCGTCGAAGCCAACCGCGATGATGACGTTCTTCCTTCTATGCGGTGCCTGTTCTCCCTCGCTGTGATTCATCCGCGTCTGCCTACTGATCGCGAGGTGACTTCCGATGCTGTCGAAGTACGTCCGTCAACCTCACGCCCCGGACTGCGACTGCTCTGTCTGCTGGTCCCGTCGCGAAATGGCGAAGCCCGCAGCCTCCCAGTCCACACCTTGCACCGAGTGCCGCCCTACGCGGGTCTTCACGGTCGTTACCACGATGGCCAAGGTCGCGGGAGTGTGGCGCTCGATCCACTCGACGTACCGGGTGGAACGGGGTTTTACCTGCGCGAAACACATGCCCGCGCTCCGTCCCCCGAAGTACTGGCACGTTATCTACGACAGCGGGAAGCCGACGCCCTTCGTCCCCGTGCGCGAACCGTTCGAGCTGGAGGCCTGAGCCATGCCCACTGACGCCACCTTCTGCGTAAGTTTGCTGTTCGCCCTTCTGACCTGTGTCGGCTTTCCGCTGATGTGCGTGGCCCACGAAATTTCGAAGTGGGCCGACCGCAACAGCCGCACCCAGTCCAAGCCGGTCCAGGGCCGCCGCACCGGCTTGTCCGAACGCGCTTTCCCGTTCGGACAAACGGAGCGCCGGGCGAAGCGCACCCTTGACCGTCCCCCTCCCTGAATAGCCTCCGCTCAGGAGTGAGGGGCAGCTTCACCGCCCCGCGCTCCTGAGCCCTCGGCGGCAAGAGCGGGATGACAAGGGCAGAGCCCTTTGTGTTGACCCACTCACCGCCAGCACCACCGCAAAACCCAGGCACCACCACACCCGCTGAATGACGGCCACCAACGCGCCCAATTTGCAGCAGCGGGCCAACTCATGCCCGAAAAAGGCAAAGGAGCTTCAGATGAACATGTTTGCAACCACTGGCGGTGTAGTTGAACTGTGGGTCATCCAGACCGACACCTTCACTTCGAAAACCTCCGGCGAAGTCTTCGCCAGCGTTCAGGCCATCTCGCCGATCCCCGAGGGCGCTCGCGGCAACGCCAAGGGCTTCGAAATCACCCAGTACGACATCGAGCCGACCCTGCTCGATGCCATCGTCTTCGAAGGCTCCCCGGTGCTGTGCAAGTTCGCCACCGTGGTTCGCCCGACCAAGGACCGCTTCGGCAACACCAAGAACACCCAGGTGCTGACCGAACTGCTCGCCACCGGTAAGGACGTGCATACCCCGGCACCGAGCCGCCAGCCGCAGCCCCAAGTCCAGCGCCCGACTCAGCAGCCAGCCAGCGACAAGCCCGCCGCTGATAAACCCTCCGACAGCAGCAAGTCCTGACGGCGAGGGTAGGTAGATGAAAGCGCCGCTCCGTTTCGCCTTCGGCTGGGTGCTGTACGTGGCAATTCTCTGCGCCGTATCGCCTGCCGTGCGTGCGGTGCGCGAATTCCTCGAACCCTATCCGCTGGATTCCGTGATCGCTGTGGTCGCGGCTGCGTTCGCCTTCTTCGCCCTGTGGTGGTTCGTCCTGCGCTCCTTCTGGTGCTGGTGCGACCGCCCGCGCAAGGAGGCCCGCTGACATGTCAGGCGTTGTTGCCATTCAGGTCTGCACCAGCTGGGCGTCCACAGCGGACGGCCTGATGCGCTGCCAGCAGATGGAGTGGCAACAGGCCTATTTGATTCCGCCCGAGGCCGCCGGAGCAATTGAAATCCTGGTCAACGGCGGGTTCTCCCTGGAGGCCTTCAGCATCGGTGCTGCGGGCGTTCTCGGGGCATTCGTGACGGGGCTTTTAACTGGCTGGGTCGCGTCACTTCTTCGTAAAGCCAAGTAGAGAGGAAATACCCATGAAAGGCATGAAACAACAGATCGCCAAGTTCAACCCGATCCGCTCCTTCCGCAACGTCTGCATCGCCGGCACCGTCACCGCCGTGACTTCGGTTCCCGCCTTCGCCGCCAGCGTCATCGACACCAGCGCGGTCGAGCAGGCCATCACCGACGGCAAGGGCGATATGTCCAACATCGGCGGCTACATCGTCGGTGCCCTGGTCATCCTGGCCGTTGCAGGCCTGATCTACAGCATGTTGCGCAAGGCGTAAGTGCTCTGGTCGGTGTGGTTGGGGGCGTTCTTCGCCGGCGCCTTCATCACCGGGTACCGATGCGGCGAATTCTTCTGACTCGCTGACGACAGCGGAAGCCCCTCCGGTTCATCCGCAGGGGCTTTTTTCATGTCTGGAGTAGTTATGTGGCGGGTTCTATTACTGTTGGCGGCGTTCACCTTCCTGCCGCTGGCTGCGCAGGCCGAGACGGATCGGGGGAGCTTTTGGTGCAACCAGCGCCAGGCGTCCAGTTGCTATTCCCCTGACCCGCCTGACAGTAGCTGGAGCTCCGGCCAGTTCAAACGCTTCAGCTTGGCGGATTGGAAAGCTCGGGCCGACTACATATACGGCGAAGTGAACGGCAACCGCACCAACTATCACGCCGAGTCCGTGATCGTTGCCACGACTGATTCGGCGGCGATCTACACCTACTTCGTCAAGCGCGCAGATGGCTCCACGTTCAGTGGGCCGAACAAGATGAATGTCTACCGCCATGGCAGTTGCGCGGCGAGCACCACCTACAACCACGACACCGGCCGTTGCGACCCGCCCAGTGACGCCGAGTGCAAGACACGCGGCAACTACACAAAGACCATCCAGTTTCCCCACAGCGATGGGGGTGCTGTCTTTGAGGTTGATCCCGAAATCAAAGACGGCTGTATCTACGAGCCGGGTTCTCCCGACAGCTGCGACGACAACGTCTGCATGGTGGACATGATCCCGGTCGGCAACGACGACATGTCGGATAACCCGGACAACCCCGATCAGCAGTTGCAGGACTACCTCGACCAGCTGGCCAAAGAGTTCGAGTGCAAGAAGACCGCGAACGGCACGGTGGGCTGCACGGGCGCGCAAACCACACCTCCCGATATCGACCCCGACGACAAATGCCCGGACGGCTATTCGTGGTCGGGCTCGGCGTGCTTCCCCACTACCGGTGGTGGCAACGAAAACCCCGATAACCCCGGCGGCAATACCGGCGGCGGTAACTCCGGAGGCGGCGATGGCGGCACTAATCCCGGCACGGGCGGCGGGGATGGTGACGGCGACGGCAGCAATTCAGGCGGTGGCGGCGGTGATGACGGCACCAGCGGCGGCGACGGCCCGAAAGAGTCCCTGGAGCAACCCAAACAAGGCAATTGGGATGAAGCGCTCACCACCTGGGAAGCCAAGGTGGCCGAAGCGAAAAAGGAGTTCTCCGAGAAGATCAAAGAGAACGCCGACCAGCTCAAGGGCGTGTTCGATCTGAACCTCGGCGAGGGCGGCGGAAAGCTCCCCTGCGACACCTTCGTGGTCTGGAAAAAGACCGTCAGCCTCTGCTTCACCGAGTACGAGGAAAAGCTCTCCTACCTGCGCTACGCGCTGATGTTCATGGCATCGGTGCTGGCGGCGTTCGTCATTCTGAAGGAGTGATCATCATGGAATGGCTATCCAGCTTCTTTGACCAGATCGTCCTGTTCCTCCAATGGATCTGGGACTTCCTCACCCAGGGGATTTACGACTTCATCAAGGACGGCTTCGTGGTCGCCACCCAGTGGGCCATGTACAGCGCGCTCCAGTCGTTCCTGTTCCTGCTCGATGTCAGCTACACGGTTGCCCGCGAGCTGATCGACAGCCTCGGCGTCTCCAACATGGTTCGCTCGATGTACGCCACGCTCCCTGGTCCGCTGGCGGCAGCGCTCCAGTTCCTCGGCGTACCGCAGGCGCTGAACATCATGTTCTCCGCCCTCGCCACGCGCTTCTGCATGCGCTTCGTGCCGTTCATTGGGAGGTGAGTCATGTCCATCAAGATTCACCACGGCCCGAACGGCTCCTACAAAACGAGTGGAGCGATACAGGACGATGCCGTCCCCGCGCTCAAGGAAGGCCGCGTCATCATCACCAACGTCCGGGGCTTCACCTTGGAGCGGGCCTATACGGTGTTCCCTGATCTGCCCAACACCGCGCAGATCATCAACCTCGATCTCGAATCGCTGGCCGACCTCGAAAAGATGCGCACGTGGTTTCAGTGGGCACCGCGGGGCGCGTTCCTGATCTTCGACGAAACCCAGCTGCTGTTCCCCAAGTCCTGGCGCGAAAAGGACCTGGAGAAGTTCGACTACCCAGGCGGCCCCGAAGCGGCGCATGAGGCCGACCGCCCGATGGGCTGGCTCGATGCCTGGACCCGGCACCGCCACTTCAACTGGGACATTGTCCTCACCACCCCGAACATCAGCTACATCCGCGACGACATCCGCATGACCTGCGAGATGGCCTACAAGCATTCCAACCTCGCGGTCATCGGCATCCCTGGTCGCTACAAGGAGGCCCAGCATGACGCCCAACTCAACCGACCACCCGCTGACGGCACCATCGTCGAATACAAGCGAATCAAAAAGCAGACCTTCCGCCTCTACCAGTCCACCGCCACCGGAAAGACCCAGGACACCAAAGCCGGCAAGAGTCTCTTCCGGTCGCCTAAGTTGGTTCTTCTACTGGCACTGCTGGCCGGCACTATTGGCTTTGTCAGCTATATGGGACCTCTCAAGGTCGTCGGTGGTGGGGCTCAGCAAAAGCCTGATCCTGCCCATCCTCACCAAGACAGCGAGCCTCATCCTCAAGGGGCTGCTGTACCTGCTCAAGCGCCTGCTGCTGCGAATCGCGCTCTTCCTGCTGGTGCTGTTTTTGGCCAATCAGGTGTTCCGGCTCTTCCACTAGCTGAGCATCCCTTCGCGGGCCGGCAGATCGCCGTGGCGGCTCGCGTGAAAGGGCTGGTGAAGGGCATGCAGCGCGAGATGTACATGTTCGTCATCACCGATGCCGAAGGGCGACGGTTGATGCTCAATTCCTGGCAGATGGGCGAGTCCGGCTACGGCGTAAAGGCGCGCTCCGAATGCGTCGCCGAACTCACATACGGCGACTACCACGAAACCATCGTGTGCGCCGGAGCCTTCCCCAAGCCGGCGCAGATGCCTGCTACAGCGCCCGCAATGGCCGTCGCCCAACCAGCAGCACCCGCACAGCCCACGCTCACCATCGTCCCCGACTCCGAATACCCCACACGCCCCTGGAGGACCCAATGACCCTGCACGGCCTGATCAACGCCCTTGGGCTGCTCGCACTCGCGTATGCGCTCGGATTTCTCACCGCCTTGCAGGTGATGCAGCCGGTGGCGGCGTACCCGTTTTGAGTCGGCGAGCCGCGCCGCCGGCCGGGAGCGCCAGGCAC
>CBIGPF010000008.1:0-65137 GCA_966191535.1 uncultured Pseudomonas sp.
GAGCTCAAGCGCCTGCAGCACGAGACCGGCATCACCTTCATCTTCGTCACCCACGATCAGGAAGAAGCCCTGACCATGTCCGACCGCATCGCAGTGATGAGTCGCGGCAAGGTCATGCAGATCGGTACGCCCACCGAGATCTACGAGGCGCCGGTCAACCGCCTGGTGGCCGACTTCATCGGCGAGACCAATTTCCTCGAGGGTGAATCGAGCGGCGACAGCGTGCGCCTGGCCGACGGCCAGCTGCTGCCGGCCGCCACCACCCTGCCCGGCAAGGTGACCCTGGCGATTCGCCCGGAGCGCACCGAGCTCGCGCAGGATGGCCAGCTCGAAGGCGTGGTCGAGAACATCGTCTACGTCGGCACCGACACCGTGTACCACCTCAACGTCGCCGGTCAGGGCGGCTTCCGGGTCCGTCAGCAGAACCGCGACGGCGCCCTTTCCACCCACGCGCCCGGCGCGCGGGTGCGGGTCCGCATTCCCGCCACCGCCATCCGGGTGCTGGCCGAATGAGTACACTGCGCGCACAAGCGGAACGAAAGTCGCTGTTCAATCGCCTGGCCCTGACCAGCCCGGCGATGATCATGCTGGTGGTGTTCCTCGTCCTGCCGCTGGGCATCATGTTCGCCGTGTCGATCCAGGCACCGGGGGACTACGGCGGCGTGAAATGGGGCCAGCACACCGTCGAGGCCTACATCAACTTCCTCTGGGAACGCGACCTGGACGACAGCCTGGCGTTCAACGCCGACTACCTGGGCATCTTCCAGCGCTCGTTCTGGCTGTCGATCCTGACCACCATCGGCTGCGTGCTGATCGGCTTCCCTACCGCGCTGTACCTGGCGCTACAGGACGAACGCCGGCGCAACCTGCTGCTGTTCCTGGTCACGGTGCCGTTCTGGACCAACCTGCTGGTGCGGGTCTACGCCTGGATGCTGCTGCTGCGCAACGGCGGGCTGATCGACGAAGGCCTGCACGGACTGGGCTTCACCGACGCCTCGCTGGGCATTCTCTACACCGACAACGCAGTGATCATCGGCCTGCTCTACACCTACCTGCCGTTCATGGTCCTGCCCATCTACACCAGCCTGGAGAAGATGGACTGGCGACTGGTGGAAGCGGCCTTCGACCTGGGCGCCAACCGCTGGAAGGCCCTCAAGCGGATCATCATCCCGCTGGCCATGCCCGGCATCGTCGCCGGCTGCATCCTGGTGTTCATCCCTTCGCTGGGCAGCTACATCATTCCCGAGCTGCTCGGGGGCGGTAAGTCGCTGATGATCGGCAACCTGATCCAGCTGCAGTTCGGCACGGCACATAACTGGCCGTTCGGCGCGGCGCTGTCCTTCGCCCTGCTGGCCTTCGTGCTGCTGGCGATGATGATCTACAGCATGCGATTCAAACAGGGCGCGTCGGGAGGTCATCCATGAAGTCGGCCAACCCGCTCTGGCGGTTCACCGGGGTCCGGCCCGCCGCCTGGCTGTTCTTCGCCTTCCTCTACATCCCGATCTTCGTGCTGGTGGTGCTGAGCTTCAACAGCGGCCAGTCGGCGACGCTGTGGGAAAGCTTCAGCCTGAAATGGTACTCGGTGGTGGCGGACGACCCGGAGATCCTTCGCGCCGCGAAGAACTCGCTGATCGTTGCCACCCTGGCCACCGTCGTCGCCACCACCCTGGCCACGCTCGCCGCGCTGGGCATGCGCGGTCGCTCGTTCCGCGGGCAGACGCTGATGAGTGGCGTGCTAGGCCTGCCGCTGCTGGTGCCGGAGATCGTCACCGCGGTGGCGACCCTGATGTTCTTCGCCTTCATCGGTCTGAAGCTGTCGCTGTTCACCATCCTGCTGGCGCACATCGTGTTCTGCATTCCCTTCGCCTACCTGCCGATCCGCGCCCGCCTCGAAGGCATGGACCCCAGGCTGGCCGAAGCGGCGGCGGACCTCTATGCCTCGCCGTGGAAGACCTTCTGGAAAGTGACCTTCCCACTGCTGACACCGGGGATCGTGTCGGGGGCGATGCTGGCATTCATCATCTCCATGGACGACTTCGTCATCACCTACTTCGTCGCCGGCGCCGGGGCCACCACCCTGCCGGTGTACATCTTCAGCTCCATCCGAATGGGGATTTCCCCGAAGATCAACGCCATATCTTCAATAATACTGTTGATTTCCATCGCGTTCGTTGCGTTGTCGTACTACGTCGGCCAGCGTCGCCGCTGACCTCCTGCCGCCAAACAAAACAACATTGCAAGGAGCTTCACCGATGAAATTCCGCCGTACCCCCATCGCCCGCGCGCTCGTCGCCGCCAGCCTGTTGCTGGCCGGCAGCGCCCATGCCGACGGCACCCTGCACTTCGCCAACTGGTCCGACTACTTCCCGCCGGAACTGCTGAAGAAGTTCGAGAAGGACACCGGCATCCACGCCACCCTGGACTCCTACGACAGCAACGAAACCCTGCTGGCCAAGCTCAAGGCCGGCGGCGGCGCCTACGACGTGGTCGTGCCGTCGGACAGCTTCATCGAGATCTTCGTCAAGGAAGGCCTGCTGCAGAAGCTCGACAAGTCGCAGCTGCCGAACCTGGCGAACCTGAAAGACAAGTTCAAGACCCTGACCTACGACCCGGGCCACGACTACTCCGTGCCCTACCTCTGGGGCACCACCGGCTACAGCTACGACAGCGCCAAGGTCCCCGGCGGCAAGCTGGACGAGAGCTGGAAGCCGTTCTTCGAGCCGCCGGCCGAGCTGAAAGGCAAGGTGGTCGCACTCAACTCCATCGAGGAACTGTACGCCCCGGCGTCCTACTACCTGGGCATCGACGAGTGCACCGAGGACCCGAAAGAGGCGGCGAAGATCCAGGACCTGCTGCTCAAGCAGAAACCGATGCTGGCCATGTACAACAGCGACGGCACCATCGAACGCATGGCCGCCGGCGAAGTCTCCATGCACCAGCAATGGAACGGCGCCTTCCACCGCGCCCACGCCCAGCGCGCCAGCCTGGTCTACGTCTATCCCAAGGAAGGCGTGCGCCTGTTCATCGACAACCTGACCATTCCCAAGGATGCCACCAACATCAAGGAGGCCCATGCCTTCCTGAACTGGATGATGCAGCCGGAAAACATTGCCCTGGCCTCCAACTTCGCCAAGTACAACAACGCGATCGAAGGCTCGGACAAGTACATGGACAAGGAGCTGTTCGACGATCCGGCGATCAACACCCCGGCAGACAAGCTGGATCGCCTGAAGCCCTTCCAGCTGTGCTCGCCCAAGGCCCTGCAGCTGCGCTCCAAGGTCTGGACCAAGCTGAAGAAATGACCCACAGGTCACCCGGCGCGGCGGTGCGCGCCGGGTGACTCTGACAGCCAATTTGGCCATTTCGATCCCTTTTTGACCCTTTGCAGGGTTCTGCCCGACACCCTCGGTTGCTAGAGTCGGGCGGCTCGCGCAGGGAGCGGCTGGAAAGGCGGCCAGCCCTTGCACCATCACAGGTGGCGCAAGGATTTCCCGAGGGAACGCGAGCGCGTTATCCACAAGAACAAATGCCCCGAGAACGCCCATGACCAGCTTTTGCGTCACCCTGCAGCACACACCCTCATTCCTCGCGCGTCGTCAGCGCTGCGGCTGAGCCGTAACCCGACGACATCAGGACGGCCACCGAACGCCGCCCGCCCGCAAGCAATCATAAAAATCGCGAGGATTCCCCCATGGCCAGCCAACACAGCGCCAGCACTGCGCACACTTCACAGAACCCCCAACAGGGCACCCCGGCCAACGCCGACGCCCGCCTGAAACGCGTCCTGGGCCTGCCCGCCCTGGTCTTCTTCGGCCTGGTCTACATGGTCCCGCTGACCATGTTCACCACATACGGCGTGGTCACCGAGATGACCGGCGGCCGTACCGCCAGCGCCTACCTGATCACCCTGCTGGCGATGCTGTTCACCGCAGCCTCCTACAGCTTCATGGTGCGCAAGTACCCGATTTCCGGCTCGGCGTATTCCTACACCAGCCTGAGCTTCGGTCCGGTGGTCGGTTTCCTGTCCGGCTGGTCGCTGCTGCTCGATTACCTGTTCCTGCCGATGATCAACTACCTGCTCATCGGCCTGTTCATGAACATCGCCTTCCCGGAAATCCCGGCCTGGATCTTCGTGGTCGCCTCCATCGCCCTGGTCACCGTGCTCAACGTGGTCGGCATCAGCCAGGTCGCCGGCATGAGCAACGTCATCGTCGGCGCGCAACTGGTCTTCATCGCCGTCTTCGTGGTCATGTCGATCAAGACCCTGGTCGGCGGCGCTGCGATCGACTTCAGCCTGCCCTTCGTCGGCGACGGCACGCAGCCCGGCTTTGCCCCGCTGATGGCCGGTGCCGCAGTGCTGTGCCTGTCTTTCCTGGGCTTCGACGCGGTCTCGACCATGGCCGAGGAAACCCGCGACGCGCGCCGCGACATTCCCCGCGCGATCATCATCACCACCGTCATCGCCGGCCTGATGTTCACCCTGCTGGCGATCATCAGCCAGTTGGTGTTCCCCGGCAGCGTGTTCCAGAACGCCGACTCGGCAGCCAACGAAGTGATGCTCAAGGCCGGTGGCCAGTTCCTCGGCAACTTCTTCACCTCCGCCTACATCGCCGGCTGCATCGGTTCGGCCCTGGCCTCCCAGGCCTCGGTGTCGCGCATCATCTTCACCATGGGCCGTGACGGCATCCTGCCGCGCAGCCTGTTCGGCGTCCTGCATGCACGCTTCCAGACCCCGGTCGTGGCGATCCTGGTGGTCTCCGCGATCTCGCTGCTGGCGGTGGTGCTGGACCTGACCACCCTTGCCTCGATGATCAGCTTCGGCGCGCTGGTGGCCTTCTCCGTGGTCAACCTGGCGGTGATCCGCACCTACCTCGGCGTCGAGCGCCGTCGCGGCGCGAAGAACATCCTGGTGTACGGGGCGATTCCGTTCATCGGCCTGTGCCTGACCCTGTGGCTGTGGACCAGCCTTTCGCAGCTGACGCTGGTCGTCGGCCTGAGCTGGTTCGCGGTCGGCTTCGCTTACCTGGCGGTGCACACCGGCGGCTTCCGTCGCAAGGCACCGAGTGTGAATTTCGAGGAAAACGCCTGACGGCAGAGCTATCCAGAACCCAACGGGCGCCCGGAGGCGCCCTCAGGAGCGCGTGATGTTGACGATCTATACCGACGACCATCGCTTGCACCACGGTCAGCACGAGCTGATCGGCGGCCAGTTCACCCCCTGCTTTGAAAAGCCCAGCCGCGCCGACATGGTGCTGGACCGGGCCAAGGCGGTGAAACTGGGCGACATCCAGGCACCGCGGGACTTCGGCCTGGCCCCCATCCTGAGGGTGCACAGCGAGGGCTTCGTGCGGTTCCTGCAACACGCCTGGCGTGACTGGCTGGCCACCGGCCGGACCCACGACATGCTGCCGATCTGCTGGCCGACCCGCCGCCTGCGGCAGAAGGAGCCGGACAGCATCGACGGCCGCCTGGGCTACTACAGCCTGGACGCCGGCGCGCCGATCACCGCCGGCACCTGGCAGGCGGTGCTCAGCTCGGTGAACGTGGCGATGACCGGCCAGGCCGAACTGGCCAAGGGCGCGCGCTCGGTATTCTCCCTGTGCCGCCCGCCGGGTCACCACGCCTCGGCGGACTTCATGGGTGGCTACTGCTTCTTCAACAACGCGGCCATCGCTGCCCAGTCGATCCTCGACCAGGGCGCCAACCGCGTGGCCATCCTCGACGTCGACTACCACCACGGCAACGGCACCCAGGACATCTTCTACGACCGCGCCGATGTGCTGTTCACCTCGATCCACGGCGACCCCCGCTTCGAATACCCCTACTTCCTCGGCTACGCCGACGAGAAGGGTCAGGGCGTGGGCGAAGGCTTCAACTTCAACTACCCGCTGGCCTCGGGCAGCGACTGGTCGGTATGGAGCCTGGCGTTGCAGGCGGCGATCCGGCAGATTTCGGCGTACAAGCCGGACGTGCTGATCGTGTCGCTGGGCGTGGACACCTACAAGGAAGACCCGATCTCCCAGTTCAAGCTGGACAGCCCGGACTACCTGCGCATGGGTGAAGCCATCGGCAAGCTTGGCCTGCCAACGCTGTTCGTCATGGAAGGTGGCTACGCGGTGGAAGAGATCGGTATCAACGCGATCAACGTGCTGCAGGGCTTCGAAAGCATCGGTTGACGCCGCTCCTGCGGAACGCAGAAAACAAGAAAGCCGCACCGGGGTCCCCGGCGCGGCTTTTTTGTGGCGTTGGATTACTGAAGGATTTCCACGCGATCCACGTCGATATCGGTGGCCTTCTGCTTGTGGTGGTCGACCTCACCGGTCAGGCGCACCTTGGTGTTCTCGGAGACCGAGGCACCGGCCGGCCAGTCGTCATGGTCGATCTCGACCTGGATGCTGCCGGTCGCATCCTTGAACTCGTAGTGCTCACCGCGAATGCGCTTGGTAATCACGCCTTCCAGCACCACCGGAGTGTCGTCGGCAGCAGACTGCGCCTGCTTGACCGTGGTGACCTGCGCGGCGGCGGCAACGGGCTTGGCGTCGCTGCCCGGGCCGGTGTAACCGGCGGCCAGGGTGATGGTGGAGAACAGGCCAGCGGCAGCGATCAGGGGGAGATGACGAAGTTTCATGGAAGAGCCTCCTGTGGCGTTTTCGATGGGTTCAGCTTAGGACCGGCGGCTGAAACCAGCCTGAATCCGGACTTAACCCAACCTTAAAGCCATCGAACGCCCACTCCCCCGACCCAGGTCAATCCGCCTTGGCCGGCTCGCGCTTGAACACATAGAACAGGTCAGGCTCGCTGACCATGTAGATGGTGCCCTGCTCGTCGATGGCCACGCCTTCCGCACGCGGAATCTTCTCGTGCAGGCCATTCAGGCCGCCCAGCAGGCTGATGAAGCTGATCGGCTCGCCCTTCTCGTCCAGTTCCAGCAGCAGGTGCGACTCCGCCGACAGCACCAGCGTGTGGCCCGTGCGCGGGTCGATGCTCAGCGCCGAGACGTTGGTCATCAGCAGGTCGCTGGGCAGCGGCTGCAGCGCACCGTTCAGGCTGGGGCCACCATCGCTGGTGAGGCTGAACAGCGCCATCGGGTCACGCTCCTGCCCCAGCACCAGGCGATGCTGGCGCGGGTCCCAGGCAATGCCCTCGATGCCCTTGTTCTTCTTGCCCCGCGGGCCGAGATCGAAGCTGGAGAGCTTCTCGGTGCTCAACTCACGGGTCTGCGGGTCGACGTGGAAGATGGTCAGCGAATTCTTGCGCTCGTCGGTCACCGCCACGTTGCCGCCTTCGAGCACCGCCACGCCCTCGGGATTGGACATGCCCAGCAGCGGTATCACCCGCAGCACGTCCCCGGTCAGCGACAGCTCGGCCAGCAGCGGCTTCTTGCCGGTCACGGTGAACAGGGTGCGGGTCACCGGGTTGTAGGCGAGGTCGGAGGTCTCCTGCCCCTCGATCCCCCCCTTGAGCGGCTTGGCCTGGATCACCGCGGTATAGCCGGGCAACCAGATGCTCTCGGAGCGCGCCTGGGCGCTGGTGTCCTGCTCGCGCAACCAGAGACGGGCGCGATCATCCCAGTGGAAGCGGGAAACCAGATAGGCGAGCACTACCAGGACGAACGCAATGGCCAGCAGCAGCCAGCGAGGACGAAGGACGGACATGGTCATGACGACTCTTGTTGATCAGCACGGGCAAGGCGCCCCGCCATAAGACGAAGGCCGCACAATCGGCGGCCTTCGGCGGGACAACGGTGTTAAAGCACGCGGCTTTCGAATCGGCTGGCACCGGGAAGTTCCAGCACCACGTCACTGCCGCTCTTGAGCGGACCGACACCGACCGGCGTTCCGGTGGACACCACATCGCCCGGCTGCAGCGAGAAGTGCCCGCAGATGTGCTGGATCAGCGGCACGATGGGGTTGAGCATGTCGCGGCTGTTGCCGTCCTGGCGGACTTCGCCGTCGATCACCAGGCGGATGCCGATGTCGGTCGGGTCCGGGAAGTGGTCGGCGCTGACGAAGGGCGCCAGCACGAAGGCGCCGTCGAAGGACTTGGCCAGCTCCCAGGGCAGGCCCTTTTCCTTCAGCTTGGCTTGCACGTCACGCAGGGTCAGGTCCAATGCCGGGGCGTAGCCGGAGATGGCATCCAGCACTTCCTCGGCGCTCGGCTTGCGCGACAGCGGCTTGCCGATCAGTACGGCGATTTCCGCCTCGTAGTGCACCGAGCCACGATCTTCCGGGATGGCGAAGCCGCCGGCCTGGGAGACGGTGCAGGAGCCCGGCTTGATGAACAGCAGCGGCTCGGTCGGTACCGGGTTGTTCAGCTCCTTGGCGTGCTCCGCGTAGTTGCGGCCGACACAGACCACCTTGCCCAGGGTGAAATGGATCGGGGTGCCATCGACGTACTGATGCTGGTAACTCATGACCGACTCCTGAACGCATGGAAGAGATGATCCGCGCGGGGCTCGTGATCCCGCGCGGTTGCCCGCATCCTTGCCGGCGCACGCGCCACTTCCCGTGACGCTGACGTGCGAAGGGCCGGCCCCTCTATCCAAAGAGCCGGCCCCTCTCTATGCCGCGACTTATTCGGCGAAGATCTTGCCGGGGTTCATGATCCCGTTCGGATCGAACACCGCCTTGACCGCCTTCATGTAGCCGATTTCAGCCTCGGAGCGAGAGTAACCCAGGTAATCACGCTTGGTCATGCCCACGCCGTGCTCGGCCGAGATGGAGCCGTTGTACTTCTGCACGGTCTCGAAGACCCACTTGTTGACGGTCGCGCACTTGGCGAAGAACTCGTCCTTGGTCAGGTTCTCGGGCTTGAGGATATTCAGGTGCAGGTTGCCGTCGCCGATGTGGCCGAACCAGACGACCTCGAAGTCGGGGTAGTTGGCCGCGACGATGTCGTCGATGTCCTTGAGGAAGGCCGGAACCTTGCCGACGGTGACGGAGATGTCGTTCTTGTACGGCGTCCAGTGGGAGATGGTCTCGGAGATGTACTCGCGCAGCTTCCACAGGTTCTGCAGCTGCTGTTCGCTCTGGCTCATCACGCCATCGAGGACCCAGCCCTGCTCTACACAATGTTCGAAAGTGGCCAGCGCCTCGTTGGCCACTTCCTCGGTGCTCGCCTCGAATTCCAGCAGGGCATAGAACGGGCAGTCGGTCTCGAAGGCCGGCGGCACGTCGCCACGGGCCATGATCTTGGCCAGGGCCTTGTCGGAGAAGAACTCGAAGGCGGTCAGGTCCAGCTTGTTCTGGAAGGCGTGCAGCACCGGCATGATCGAGTCGAAGTCCGGGGTGCCGAGGACCATCGCGGTGAGGTTCTTCGGCTGGCGCTCCAGGCGCATGGTGGCCTCGACCACGAAGCCCAGGGTGCCTTCGGCGCCGATGAACAACTGGCGCAGGTCGTAGCCGGTGGCGTTCTTGATCAGGTCCTTGTTCAGCTCCAGCAGGTCACCCTTGCCGGTGACGACCTTCATGCCGGCTACCCAGTTGCGGGTCATGCCGTAGCGAATGACCTTGATCCCGCCGGCATTGGTGCCGATATTGCCGCCAATCTGACTGGAGCCCGACGACGCGAAGTCCACCGGATAGTACAGGCCGTGCTCTTCGGCGAAGGTTTGCAGCTGCTTGGTGATCACACCCGGCTGACAGACCACGGTGCGGTCGAATTCGTTGAACTCCAGCACCTTGTTCATGTAGTCGAAGGCCACGACCACTTCGCCGTTGGCCGCGACGGCGGCGGCGGAGAGACCGGTACGGCCGCCCGAGGGAACCAGCGCGACCTTGTGCTCATTGGCCCAGCGGACAATGGCCTGAACCTGCTCGGTGCTCTTGGGGAAGGCGATCGCCAGGGGCGCCGGGGCGAAATGCTTGGTCCAATCCTTGCCGTAGGTGTCGAGGGAATCGGCGTCTGTCAGCAGCTTCCCGGCATCCAGCAGGGGCTTGAGCGATTCGATCAGGGCGTCGCGGGTCATTGGAGGAACTCTCAAATGGTTCATGGTCGTCCTGAGAACAGCTCAGGTCGCAACCGGGCAAGGAAAAGGGAGAACATGCTAGCATACGCACCCCACGCAGATCGCCACCTGGCGCCAAGCGTGGCACCGGCCGGTCCGGCCTGAGCTGTTCAATTTCTCGCCACATCCCGGGACTACAGGTTCAAAGCAGATGAGCAAGACTTCTCTCGACAAGAGCAAGATCAAATTCCTTCTCCTTGAAGGCGTACACCAGAACGCCGTCGACACCCTCAAGGCGGCCGGCTACTCCAACATCGAGTACCTCAAGACCGCACTGTCCGGTGACGAACTGAAGGAAAAGATTGCCGATGCACACTTCATCGGTATCCGCTCCCGCACCCAGCTGACCGAAGAAGTCTTCGACGCTGCCAAGAAGCTGATCGCCGTTGGCTGCTTCTGCATCGGTACCAACCAGGTCAACCTGAATGCGGCCCGCGAGCGTGGCATCGCCGTGTTCAACGCGCCGTACTCCAACACCCGTTCGGTTGCCGAACTGGTGCTGGCCGAGGCCATCCTGCTGCTGCGCGGCATTCCGGAGAAGAACGCCTCCTGCCACCGTGGCGGCTGGATCAAGTCCGCAGCCAACTCCTTCGAGATCCGCGGCAAGAAGCTGGGCATCGTCGGCTACGGCTCGATCGGCACCCAGCTCTCGGTCCTGGCCGAAGCCCTGGGCATGCAGGTGTTCTTCTACGACACCGTGACCAAGCTGCCGCTGGGTAACGCCCAGCAGGTCGGCAACCTGCACGAGCTGCTCGGCATGTCCGACATCGTCTCGCTGCACGTGCCGGAACTGCCGTCCACCCAGTGGATGATCGGCGAGAAGGAAATCCGCGCCATCAAGAAAGGCGGCATCCTGATCAACGCCGCCCGTGGCACCGTGGTCGAGCTGGACCACCTGGCCGCCGCGATCAAGGACGAGCACCTGATCGGCGCCGCCATCGACGTGTTCCCGGTCGAGCCCAAGTCCAACGACGACGAGTTCGAAAGCCCGCTGCGTGGCCTGGATCGCGTGATCCTGACCCCGCACATCGGCGGCTCCACCGCCGAAGCGCAGGCCAACATCGGCCTGGAAGTGGCCGAGAAGCTGGTCAAGTACAGCGACAACGGCACCTCGGTGTCCTCGGTCAACTTCCCGGAAGTTGCCCTGCCGTCCCACCCGGGCAAGCACCGCCTGCTGCACATCCACGAGAACATTCCGGGTGTGATGAGCGAAATCAACAAGGTGTTCGCCGACAACGGCATCAACATCTCCGGCCAGTACCTGCAGACCAACGACAAGGTCGGCTACGTGGTGATCGACGTCGACGCCGAGTACTCGGACCTGGCGCTGGAGAAGCTGCAGCACGTGAACGGCACCATCCGCAGCCGCGTTCTGTTCTAAGCGCAGCCCGGTGGCAAGAAAAAAGGAGGCCTCGGCCTCCTTTTTTCATGCCCGCGAAACGATCACTTCACGTTGACGGTGATCTGCTGCGACTCCACTGGCGGGTCGAATGGCACGTGGTTCTTGTCACCCACCAGCAGTTGCAGGGTGTGCTTGCCTGGCGGCAGGGTCACCTGGGTCTCGGTCTGGCCCTTGCCGAAGTGCTTGATCTGGTCGGTCATCGGCAGCGGCAGGTTCATCGCCGGCTGCTCCTTGAGGTCGATCAGCAGGTGATGGTGGCCGGTCGCCGGCGAATCCACGCCCGCCGGCGCGACACCCATGCCCTTGAGGCCGAACTTGACGGTGAAGGTCTTGTCCACCGTGGCGCCGTCAGCGGGCTCGATGAAATAGACCTTGGCGCCTTCCGGGGCCGGGGTGCGCGGGATTTCCGCGGCGATGGCGGAAGTGCCGGCAAACAGCGCGACAAGGCCGAGGCAAGGCAGCATGGTTCTCATGTTCTTCTCCTTCTGCATGACAATCGCAAAGGCGAAGGACCCGCTCAGGCCGGCCCGCGCCTTTGCGCATGGAACGGACAAGCATAGGCGCCAGGGCGCGAGGCTCAAGGAAAATAGTGCGTCTTCGGGTGTCGGCGGCCGCTCTAGCCTCCGGCTTCCAGCCCGGCCAGGCAGACCGCGGCGGCGTCCAGCTCTTCTTCGCTGAACACCAGCACCCCCATGCGTTTGAGGGCAGCGGCGGTGACACCCTCGCCAGCAACCTTCTGGCCGCTGAAGCTGCCGTCGTAGTTTTCGCGGTTGCCGCAGGATGGGCTGCGCGCCTTGAGCACCGCCAGGCGGATGTCGTGGCGACGCACCAGCGCCATGGCCTCCTCGGCGCCCAGCAGGAAGGCATCGCTGACGTCCTCGCCGTCCACCGTCATTACCGGGCGCGCGCGCTCCAGCACGGCCATGCCCTGGCCACCGGGGATTTCCGCCGGGGCGCGAGGCGTCGGCAGGCCACCGGCGACTTCCGGGCACAGCGCGACCACCCGCCCCTGGTCAAGCCAGCGCGATAGCAGGTCGAACGGCCCGTGCGCACCGCCGTCGTAGCGGACGCGATGGCCAAGCAGGCAGCGGCTGACGAGAACCTTCTGCATAGGCGAATCACTCCCTTTTGGAAGGGGACAGACTAGCCGCTCGCCGTTTTCCGGTCACGCCGGGTAACGCAACTTTCATCGCAGCGTATGTCGCAACAGGTTTCCGGCCCGCCGAAAGTCGGGTCCTTGAGCGGCGCACCGGTCGTCGGCACTCACCCGAGCACAACCTTCGACGGGAACAGCCGTCCGGCACTGGCTGCGCGGCAGGCGGCCACCCAGACTCGCGCATCGGCCAATCGTCATGGAGCCCCGTCATGCCTCGTTTCCTCCTCTGCACCGCCACCGTCGCCGCACTGTCCTACCTGCCTTTCGCCTTCGCCGAGCTCGAGGCCCTGGACAACGAACACCTGGGCGCCGTCACCGGCCAGGATGGAATCAGCATCCGCGCCGACGTGCTGGCACACATGGACAGCATGGCGTGGAAGGACGACGGTGGCAGCGTGTCCTTGCGCAACGTGTTCATCGACAACGGCTGCGTGAGCGCCGGCGACTGCCCCGACGGCCGCGGCGGCAGCCTGCCCTACGGGGCTGCGCAACTGGGCCTGAGCCTGCCGATCTTCGGCATCGAGCAGCCGACCCTGCAGGTCGACGTGGTGCAGGGCGCCGGCGGCCAGCAACAACTGGCACTGACCCTCCCCGATCTCACCACCATCAACCAGCAGCTCAATGCCAGCGGGCTGCCGTCACAGACCATCCGTCTACGGGTGACCGGCGACCTCTACGTGGGTGGCGGAAAGCTGGGGAGCATCGAAGTGCGCGACATCCAGGACATCAGCGGCACTCTCAAGATCTGGGGCCACTGATCCCGCGCCACTCAGAGCAGCGCGTCACCGCGGCGACGGAACCAGCCGGTGAGCGACAGACGGTCATGACTGGCCGGCAGCACCTCGTGGGGGAACTCGCCGGAGAGGAATACCACCAGTCGGCCGGCCAGCGGCGACAGGTCCAGCGTCCGCTCGTCGGCGAAGTACATCCGCAGTTCACCGCCCTGCGTCACCGGCCAGTCGCGGTTGAGGTACAAGACCGCGGAGATGGCGCGCCGATCATCGTCACGGAAGCGGTCCAGGTGCTTCTGGTAGAACGCTCCCGGCGGATAGAGCGCGAAGTGCCCTTCGAAGTCCTCCAGGCCCAGGAAGAGTGCACGATTGATCTGCAGGCGCAGCGCGTCCAGCGCACCCAGGTAGAGGTCGCAGGCCGCGGACTGGCCGGGCTCGATCCACTGGATGCGGTCACCGCGGATGCCTTCGCGCACGGCCTGCCCATCGCCCCGGCCGATGGCGGCAGCGGCCAGCTTGCCGGCCGCGTCGCGGGCACGGCATTCCGTCGCCAGTTGGGCGATCAGGGCATCGGGAAGGAAGGCGTCCTGCTGCGACCAGCCCTTGTCGGCGAGGTCATCCACAATGCAGTGCAGGACGGGAGAATCGGCGTCGAAATACATCGCGCATTGTAACGTCCAGCGCCAGTGGCTCGACAAGCGGGGCAAGCCTTGCCGACAATAGCCCCCGGCGAGCGAACCCTGCCGCCCAAAAGGAGTTGCAATGCGCGTACTGCTGGCCCTCACCCTTCTTGTACTGGGCATGCCTGCCCTGGCTGACAACTACCAGCGCCTGTACCAGGCCGCCGGATGGCCGGAACAGCGAGCGCACTTCAATGACGCCCTGCACGCTGCGCAGAAGCGCTACCAGAGCAACCTGCCACCGGCGCTGTACCAGACGCTGGTCGACAACAGCAACCAGCGCTTCGCCCCCGCCGACATCGACCAGCGCGCCCTGAACGGCCTGCGCCAGAACCTGCCCGACAGCACGGCGGCGGTGAACTTCTTCGAATCCCCGCTGGGCCGCAAGGTCGCCGGCGCCGAGACCCTGGCGACCCGTAGCGACCAGCTGCAGAAATACGCCAACGGCCTGCCGCGCCAGCAGGCCAGTGATGCCCGCAAGCAGATCGTCCATCGCCTGAGCCAGATTCTGCCGGCCCGCGAAGCCGGCGCCGAAGTCAGCCTGGCCCTGGCCAGCGTGGCCGCCGACAGCCTCAGCCAGATGCTCCCCGGCCTGCTCGGCGGCGGCACCACCCAGGGCATGCTCGAAGGCCAGCGGCAAAAGCTGATGGGCCAGATCGGCGCTGATCTCGACAACACCCTGCTGTATGTCTATCGCGGGCTGACCGATGCCGAACTCGGCCAGTTTGCCGACTTCAGCGAATCGCCGGCCGGCCGCAATTACTACCGCGCCGCCCTGGCCGCCCTCAAGGCTGGCCTGGCCGCACCATCCGACGGGCAGTGACCGGATAGACAGACACTGCTTGCGGACCACTCCGAGCAGCGCACCTCCGGGAATGCCGCCCGCTGCACAGAGGGCGGCGGCTGAGGAGCATGGCGCAGGGAGTGAATGGCACACCCTCGACTACAGCGGCACCCTTCCCCCCGCTATTCCCCTGCTACGCCATCCGCTCGCTGAGAAAATCGAAGTAGCGCCTGCGCAGCGTCTCGCTCTCGTTCGCCAGGTGGTGCCGCGCGCCGGTGAGCAGCAGGCATTCGATCTTCTCGAACTTGTCTTCCAGCACCTTCAGGTTGTAGCGCCAGTCCACCGTCTCGTCGGCGTCGCCCTGCACCACTAGCAGGCTCTGCGCGCCGTGGCCGGCTGCCTCGATGCGCGGAATCCAGCGCGCCAGCGCGCCGACCCAGGCCGTGGGCAGGATCTTCGGCTGCAACGGATCGCGGTCGCGCAGGAAGGCGAGGAATTCGGCGTCGTTGGAGTTCTCGCTGAAGCGCCGCGGAATCGAGTCCACGAAGGGCCGCAGCATCTGGTAGCTGAACTTCGACCAGCCCCAGGCGCGCGGCCGCACCAACGGCGCGAGGAGGATGGTGCGACCGAGCTCCGGACGCGGCTCGCCCGTGAGCAGGTAGTCCAGCAGGATCGCCCCTCCGGTGCTCTGCCCGCAGAGGTGCCAGGGTTGCGGCAGGTCCAGCGCCTGGGCCTGGCCCAGCAGCGCACCGAGCACCACCTGGTACTCGGCGAAATCCCCGATGCTCGCGGCAGCGCCACCGGACAGGCCGTGCCCGGGCAGGTCGCAGGCCAGCACCGCGAAGCCCATGCCCAGCGCCCAGTCGATCACGTGGCGGTACAGGCCCATGTGGTCGTAGTAGCCGTGCAGCAGGACGACCGTCCCGCGCGCCAGCACCGGCCGCCAGTACTGCGCGGCGATCTGGTAGCCGCCCGCCTCGAAGGTGCCCAGCCGGGTCTGCAGACCCGGGTGCCGTGAGTACAGGTCCAGGCCGTAGAAGTGCTGGTACAACGCGATGCCGACCTCATTCGCCTCTGTGGTCAGAGGTCGCAGCAGGGTGCGCAGCAGATCGGGCTGGAAGGCTTCAGGCATGGGCTTTTCGCTTATGGCAGACGGGTGACGAAGGGCGCGAGTGCAGCAGCGGGATATTCTGCCGCGCCCGCCCCCGTGGCAAGCTTGTCGGCTATCTTACCGACTCCGTCACTGGTCGCTGCCATGTCCTCACGTCGAAAACCGCTGCTCACCTGGCTGATCGCCGCCCTCTGCCTGGGCGCGCTGCTGGCCACCTACTGGTGGTACGAGAACCGCTTCATCCGGCCGTTCAGCCATCAGCCGCAGCTGTTTTCCGGTGACCACCTGATGCTGCCCGCGCAACTGGCCGGCCCCGGCAAGATCCGCCTGGTGCATTTCTGGGACCCGGCCTGCCCGTGCAACGTCGGCAACCAGCAGCACCTCGCCGAGCTGATCCAGCGCTTCGGCCCGCAGGGCGTGGAATTTTTCGCGGTGCAGAAGCCCGGTACCCGCGGCCACCTGCCCGACACCCTGAAATCGATGCGTGCGCTGGACTCCCTGCCCGGCGCCGGGCAGCTGCCAGCGAGCCCCGCCGTGGCGATCTGGAACGCCCAGGGGCAGCTCGCCTACTTCGGCCCCTACAGCGAAGGCGCCGTGTGCACCTCGGGCAACAGCTTCATCGAACCGATCCTCGACGCCCTGGTGCAGGGGCGTCCGGTGAACGCGACCCACACCCTGGCGGTGGGCTGCTATTGCCCCTGGGATGGCGCAAAGCACTGAGCCGCATCAACGAAGCCGATAGCCAATCCGTGACTACACTTGGATCGCCGGCCCATGAAGGGCCGATCGCCACCAAGGAGCTTTTCGCATGCGTCTTCCTTCCGCCCTCGCCTTCTGCGCCGTTCTCTCCACCGGGCTTGTGCTGCCTCTGGCCGCCCACGCCGAAGATGCCCCCAACAGCAAACAGGTGATGGAGCAGCACAAGCAGGCCATCAACAATCGCATCGCTGACATCGACTACAAGCGCAAGCGCATCGTCGAAGCCAACATGAAGCTCACCCCGCAGGAAACCGAGAAGTTCTGGCCGATCTACAACAGCTACCGCACCGAAGCCGACAAGCTGAGCAAGCAGACCCTGGCGATCATCATCGACTACGCCAACAGCTATAACACCGGCTCGGTGAGCAACGACGACGCGGCCAAGCTGCAGAAGCAGGTACTGGAGCTGCAGGACGACCGCCAGGAGCTGAAGGAGAAGTACCTCAAGCGCATCGCCAAGGAAGTCTCGCCGCAGCGCGCCCTGCGCTTCCTGCAGGTCGAGGACCAGCTCGACGCCATGGCGCTGCTGGAAGTCAGCCGCGAAATCCCGCTGGCCGAGTAACCCTCAGCCTTCGGTGCCGCCCTGCAGGCGCTGGCGATAGCGCTCCGGCGGCACCGAATACCAGCGCTTGAACGCACGATAGAACGGCGACAGCTCGGCAAAACCACAGGCCCGAGCCACCTCGCGGATCGCCACGCCCTGCTCCAGCAGCTGCGCCGCACGCTGCCGACGTACCTCCTCCCGGACATCCCTGAAGGTCTGCGCCCGCCCCGCCAGGTTGCGCTGCAGCAGCCCGGGGCGCACGCCCAGTTCACCGGCGCAGCTTTTCAGGGTGCACGTGTCCTCCCCCAGGCGAATGGCGATCAGGTAGCGCAGGCGATTGAGCAGGTCGTTCTCGTCCAGGGTTCCCAGTTGCTCTCGCGCGTGCTCGGTGAGCAGACGGTGCAACACCGGATTGCTCGTCCGCGACGGCCGGGCCAGCAGGGCGCGGTCGAACAGCAGCGCATCGTTGGGCTTGCCGAAGCTTGGTGTCAGTCCGAACAGCCGCCGGTGCTCGCTCAATCGACGCGGTTGGGGATGGCGGAACTCGATGGCCTGGACCCGGAATTCATCGTCGGTGATCAGCGCCAGCAGCTTGAGGAACAGCAGCATCAGGCACTCCATCTGCTGGCGCAGGTTGCTGGTGCCCAGGTAGTTGAGGTCGAGGATCAGCCGGACCTGTTCGCCCTCCTCGCGCATCTGCGCCGCGAAGCCCCCGGAGAGAATGTGCTGGAAGCGCAGGAAGCTGTGCAGCGCCTCGCGCAGGTCGCCGCTGGCCATCAGCAGGTAACCGACCACGTCCAGCAGGCGCGGCCTCATCGCCTCGCCCAGGTGCAGGCCGATGTCGTCATCGCCGGTGATGTCGTCCAGAGTCGTCCAGAACAAGGGGGCGTCGTCGTGCACCAGTCGGCCGCTCTGCGCCGGCGGCGGCAGGCGCACCTTCTGCAGGGCCTGGCGGTAGATGTCGGTCGGGTCGAAGCCCAGCACCGAAAGCGCCTCGTACAGCTGGCGGCGCAGGGTAGCGGACTGGGTCAGCGCCGGCGTGGCGGGGAAGTTCAGCTCGGGGGCGGCCATGGTCACTCCAGTGATTGACCAGAGAATTCCAGTCGCGAGACATTTGGTCAATGAGCAGTGAGCGGCATCCACTGCAGAATCGCGGCATAACAACAAGGAGTTGCCGCATGAAACGCACTTTGACTGTCCTCGCTGTCGTCATCGCCGCTGCAACGGCCGGTGCCGGCTGGTACCTGCACGGCAAGCAGCCGGTACGCGACGGACAACTGCCCCTGGCCGGCCTTGCCAGCGAAGTCACGGTTCGCTACGACGAGCGTGGCGTGCCACACATCAAGGCGGGCAGCGAGGAGGACATGTACCGGGCGATCGGTTACGTCCACGCCCAGGACCGCCTGTTCCAGATGGAAATCCTGCGACGCCTGTCCCGCGGCGAGCTGGCCGAGGTGCTCGGACCCAAGCTGGTGGACACCGACCGCATGTTCCGCAGCCTGCGCATCCGCGACCACGCCGCCGAGTACGTGACCAAGCAGGACAAGAACTCTCCGGCCTGGAAGGCACTGGTCGCCTACCTCGATGGCGTCAACCAGTTCCAGGACAGCCACCCGCGCCCGGTGGAATTCGACATCCTCGGCATCCCCAAGCGTCCCTTCACGCCCGAAGACACCGTCAGCGTCGCCGGCTACATGGCCTACAGCTTCGCCGCCGCCTTCCGCACCGAGCCGGTGCTGACCTACGTGCGCGACGAACTGGGCGCGGACTACCTGAAAGTCTTCGACCTCGACTGGCACCCCGAAGGCGTGATGACGCCCAAGGCGCTGGCCGCCGCCGACTGGCAGGACCTGAGCGCCATCGCCCGCCTGAGCCACGCTGCGCTGGAGAAAGCCGGCCTGCCGCAATTCGAGGGCAGTAACGCCTGGGCCGTCTCCGGCAGCCGCACGAAGAGCGGCAAGCCGCTGCTGGCCGGTGACCCACACATCCGCTTCGCCGTGCCGGCGGTGTGGTACGAGATGCAGGCCAGCGCGCCGGGCTTCGAGCTCTACGGCCACTACCAGGCGCTCAACCCCTTCGCCTCGCTCGGCCATAACCTGCAGTTCGGCTGGAGCCTGACCATGTTCCAGAACGACGACGTCGATCTGGTCGCCGAGAAGGTCAACCCGGACAACCCCAACCAGGTCTGGTACCACGGCCAGTGGACCGACCTGAAAAGCGAGGAGCAGAGCATTGCGGTGAAGGGCGAGGCGCCGGTGAAGATCACCCTGCGCAGCTCGCCCCACGGCCCGCTGGTCAACGACGCCCTGGGCACTGCCGCGGGCAAGACCCCGGTGGCCATGTGGTGGGCCTTCCTGGAAACCCAGAACCCGATCCTCGACGCCTTCTACGAGCTGAACCGCGCCGATACCCTGCCCAAGGCGCGCACCGCGGCCTCGAAGATCCAGTCGCCGGGCCTCAACGTGGTCTGGGCCAACGCCCGCGGCGACATCGGCTGGTGGGCCTCGGCGCAGCTGCCGGTGCGGCCGGACGGAGTCAACCCGAACTTCCTCCTCGACGGCGCCAGCGGCCAGGCCGACAAGTCCGGCTTCTACCCCTTCAGCGAGAACCCGCAGGAAGAGAACCCGGCGCGTGGCTACATCGTCTCCGCCAACTTCCAGCCGGTCCCGGCCAATGGTCGTCCGGTGCCGGGCTACTACAACCTGCCCGATCGCGGTCAGCAGCTGAACAAGCGCCTCTCCGACGACTCGGTGAAATGGGACCTGCAGAACAGCCAATCGCTGCAGTTGGACACGTCCACCGGCTACGGCCCGCGTTTCCTCAAACCGCTGCTGCCGATCCTGCGTGAAGCCGCGGCGACGGACGAAGAGAAGGCATTGGTGGAGAACCTGGCCAACTGGCAGGGCGACCACCCGCTGGACTCGGTCACCGCCACGGTGTTCAACCAGTTCCTCTACCAGGTGGCCGACGGCGCCATGCGCGACGAAATGGGCGACGCCTTCTTCGACAACCTGCTGTCCACTCGCGTGCTCGACGTAGCCCTGCCGCGCCTGGCCGCTGACGACAACTCGCCCTGGTGGGACAACCGCAAGACGCCGCAGAAGGAAACCCGCGCCGAGATCGTCAAGGCGGCCTGGAAGGACAGCCTGGCGCACCTGCGCGCGACGCTCGGCCAGGACTCGCAGCACTGGCAGTGGGGCAAGGCACACACCCTCACCCACGGCCACCCGCTGGGCCAGCAGAAGCCGCTGGACCGCCTCTTCAACGTCGGCCCGTTCGCAGCGCCGGGTGGCCACGAGGTGCCGAACAACCTGTCCGCCCGCGTCGGCCCGGCACCCTGGCAGGTGATCTACGGCCCGTCCACCCGGCGCCTGATCGACTTCGCCGACCCGGCCCACAGCCTGGGCATCAACCCGGTGGGCCAGAGCGGCGTGCCCTTCGACAAGCACTACGACGACCAGGCCGAGGCCTACATCGAGGGGCAGTACCTGCCGCAGCACTATGACGACAACGAGGTGAAGGCCAATACCAAAGGCATCCTGCGGCTGATCCCCGTCCGTCGCTGAAGCGCCCTCGACAAGCACCCCCGGACATGAAAAACCCCGCTTCTGCGGGGTTTTTCATGGGTGGTTGTAGAGAGTGTTGCGGGAGATGCCGAGGCTCCCTGGCGCGTTATTTCCCCAAGGGATAACGATCGGGGTGTTGTATTGGGCGCCGTCTCCCGCACGGAGTGCCATAAGGCGTCACTGGAAGTTTGCCGGCGACGCGGCCCGGTCCTGGTTCGGGGGGTGACCGGACAGCGCATCCGAACACTTCAAGCGTAGTTGGCAATCGGCCGGGAGCGAGCCCTTCCGACCCACGGATTTTTCCGATAAGTCCCGATTTTCCAAGCACTTCGGAATAACGTGTGGACAAAAAAAACACGGGCCACCCGAAGGTGGCCCGTGATTCGACAATCGCCGGATACTACCGGCCGACAAGACGGCGTCAGGCGGTGGCTGTCGAACCCTTCTGCCAATCGGTCGCGTTGGACTCCATGGCTTCCTGGATCGCACGCTTGCGACGTTCCTCGGCCTGACGGGTGAAGTACCAGGCGAAGAAGGTGAACAGCGAAACGGTCAGCAGGATCAGGCTGGCGACGGCGTTGATCTCCGGCTTCACGCCCAGGCGTACGGCGGAGAACACTTCCATCGGCAGGGTGGTGGAGCCAGGACCGGACACGAAGCTGGCCAGTACCAGGTCATCCAGCGACAGCGCGAAGGACATCATGCCGCCCGCCGCGAGCGACGGGGCGATCATCGGGATGGTGATCAGCATGAACACTTTCCAGGGCTTGGCGCCCAGGTCCATGGCTGCTTCCTCGATGGACAGGTCCAGCTCACGCAGGCGCGCCGACACCACCACCGCCACGTAGGACGAGCAGAAGCTGGTGTGGGCGATCCAGATGGTCACGATGCCGCGTTCCTGCGGCCAGCCGATCAGCTGGGCCATGGCGACGAACAGCAGGAGCAGCGACAGACCGGTGATCACCTCGGGCATGACCAGCGGCGCGGTCACCATGCCGCCGAACAGCGTACGGCCACGGAAGCGCGGGATGCGGGTCAGCACGAAGGCCGCCAGGGTGCCCAGGGCCACCGAGGAGATCGCGGTGTAGCAGGCGATCTCCAGCGAGCGGAACACCGAACCGACCAGTTGCTGGTTGTCCAGCAGGCCGACGTACCACTTCACCGACCAGCCGCCCCACACGGTCACCAGCTTGGAGCCGTTGAACGAGTAGATGACCAGGATGAGCATCGGCACGTAGATGAAGAGCAGGCCCAACACCAGCATGATGTTGGAGAACGACCAACGCTTGTTCATACCTTGCCCTCCAGCTCTTTAGCCTGGTTCTTGTTAAAGAAGATGATGGGCACGATCAGGATCGCCAGCATCACGACGGCAAGGGCGGAAGCCACCGGCCAGTCACGGTTGTTGAAGAACTCCTGCCACAGCACCTTGCCGATCATCAGCGTCTCGGGGCCGCCGAGCAGTTCCGGGATCACGAACTCGCCCACCGCCGGGATGAACACCAGCATGCAGCCGGCGATGATGCCGTTCTTGGACAACGGGACGGTGATCTTCCAGAAGCTGGTGAAGCTGCGCGCGCCGAGGTCGGACGCGGCTTCCAGCAGGCTCATGTCGTGCTTCACCAGGTTGGCGTAGAGCGGCATGACCATGAAGGGCAGGTACGAGTAGACGATACCGATATACACCGCGAAGTTGGTGTTCAGGATCGTCAGCGGCTCGTTGATGATGCCCAGCCACATCAGGAAGCTGTTGAGCAGGCCGTTGTTGGACAGGATGCCCATCCAGGCGTACACGCGGATCAGGATCGCCGTCCAGGTCGGCATCATGATCAGCAGCAGCAGCACGGTCTGCATTTCCTTGCTGGCGCGGGCGATGGCATAGGCCATCGGGTATCCGATGAGCAGGCACAGGAAGGTGCTGATCGCCGCCATCTTCAGCGAGCCCAGGTAGGCGTCGATGTAGAGCGGGTCATCCGTCAGCATCAGGTAGTTGCCCAGATTCATCACGACCTGAAGAGTCTGGTCGGCGTACTGGAACACTTCGGTGTACGGCGGAATGGCCACGTCTGCTGCCGCCAGACTGATCTTCAGCACGATGGCGAAGGGCAGCAGGAAGAACAGGAACAGCCAGAAGAACGGCACACCGATCACGGCATGCCGGCCGTTCGGCAGGCGTTTCATGAGCGATTTGCTGATGTTCATGATTGCAGTACCACACCGCTGTCGTCGTACCAGCTGATGTAAACCGGCTGCTCCCAGGTCGGGCGCGCGACGTGGCGCTCGGCGTTGGCCATGAAGGCCTGGACGATGAAGCCGGAGGCCAGCTTGATGTAGTACACCGAGTGACCGCCCAGGTAGGCGATGTCGTGGACGGTGCCCTGGGCGACGTTGAAGCCTTCGTGCTCGAGGTTTTCCGGCTTCTGCGCGCTGACCATGACCTTTTCAGGACGCAGCGCGTAGGTCATGCGCTTGTTCTCGGCACGGGTGCTGATGCCGTGGCCGATGTAGATCGGGTTTTCCAGCTGCGGGCAGGCGATGACCGCGTGGTCCTGCAGGTCCTCGACGATCTCGCCGTCGAACAGGTTGACGTTGCCGATGAACTCGCAGATCAGGCGGCTGGCCGGCGTCTCGTAGATGTCCATCGGGCTGCCGATCTGCTCGATGCAACCCAGGTGCATGATGGCGATGCGCTGGGCCATGGTCATGGCCTCTTCCTGGTCGTGGGTCACCATCACGCAGGTCACGCCCACGCGCTCGATGATCTCCACCAGTTCCAGCTGCATCTGCGAACGCAGTTTCTTGTCCAGGGCGCCCATGGGCTCGTCGAGCAGCAGCAGCTTCGGACGCTTGGCCAGGGAGCGGGCCAGGGCCACGCGCTGACGCTGACCGCCGGAGAGCTGGTGCGGCTTGCGCTTGGCGTACTGGGTCATCTGCACGAGCTTGAGCATCTCGTCGACGATCTTGTCGATCTCCGCCTTGGGCAGGCCGTCCTGCTTCAGGCCGAAAGCGATGTTCTGCGCCACGCTCATGTGGGGGAACAGGGCGTACGACTGGAACATCATGTTGATCGGCCGCTCATAGGGCGGCAGGTCGGTAATGTCCTGGCCATCGAGGAAGATGCGACCTTCAGTGGGACGCTCGAAACCAGCCAGCATGCGAAGCAGGGTCGACTTGCCCGAACCCGAGCCACCGAGCAGGGCGAAGATCTCGCCCTTCTTGATGTCCAGGGACACGCTGTCCACAGCCAGCGTTTCATCGAACTGCTTGCTGACCCGGTCGATTTTTACCAGAACCTCTTTAGGCTTCTGGTCGCCACTCAAGGCTTTCTTGTAGGCACCGGAGGCTATTGCCATTACCACAACTCCCAAATCATAGAGGCCCGACCCCCGCGGCCGGGCATGCTTGGTATTACTCAGGGCTGGCGCAGTTTACGTGCGCCGCAGAGCCTTTCGAGGGGCCCCACGACGCTCCGTGCCCGCGCGGACGGATTGGGGGAAATCCGCCTTACTTGCCCGATTTGATCTTGGTCCAGGAACGGGTCATGAGGCGCAGGATCTTCGGCGGCAGCTCATGCTGCACGAAGAGTTTGTCGAGAACCTCCTGGGATGGGTACACCTCAGGATTGTTGCGCACGGACTCATCCATGAATTCGCCAGCCTTGGGGTTCGGGTTGGCGTAGCCGACGTAATCGCTGACCTTGGCGATCACTTCGGGTTTGAGCAGGTAGTTGATGAACGCGTGGGCCGCCTTCGGGTTGGAGGCATCCTTCGGCACGGCGAGGATGTCGAACCAGAGGTTGGCGCCTTCCTTGGGAATGGCGTAGGCGATGTTGACGCCCTTGCCGGCTTCCTTGGCGCGGTTGGCGGCCTGGAATACGTCACCGGAGAAACCGGCCGCGACACAGATGTTGCCGTTGGCCAGGTCGGAAATGTACTTGGAGGAGTGGAAGTAGGTGACGTACGGACGCACCTTCATCAGCTTGTCCTCCACCTTCTTGTAGTCGTCCGGGTTGGTGCTGTTGGGGTCCAGCCCCATGTACTTGAGCACGGCCGGCATCATTTCATCGCCCGAATCGAGGAAGGCGACGCCGCACTGGCTGAGCTTCTTCATGTTCTCGGGCTCGAAGAGGACGGCCCACGAATCGATCTTGTCGACACCCAGCACGGCCTTGACCTTCTCGACGTTGTAGCCGATGCCGTTGGTGCCCCACAGGTACGGCACGCCGTACAGGTTGCCCGGGTCGTTGGCCTCGAGCTGCTTCATCAGGTGCGGGTCGAGGTTCGACCAGTTCGGCAGCTGGCTCTTGTCCAGCTTCTGGAACGCACCGGCCTTGATCTGGCGACCGAGGAAGTGGTTGGAGGGCACGACCACGTCATAGCCGGTGCGACCGGCCAGCAGCTTGCCTTCCAGGGTTTCGTTGGAGTCGAAGACGTCGTACACCGGCTTGATACCGGTTTCCTTCTCGAAATCGGCGAGGGTGGTTTCACCGATGTAGTCCGACCAGTTGTAGATGTGGACGGTCTGTTCCGCCTGGGCCAGCGAAGTCAGGCCGAAGACGGAGACTGCAGCGATCAGGGTTCTGCGGAAGGGAATGCGCACACGTGAGTCCTCTCGTTGTTTTTAACTACTTCAGTCGGTTGCTGCCGGGATTTCGACGGCCAGTCCGTGGATAGCGCCGAACCCTTGATCAGCACGAGAGCGCCGGGGGCTTGCGCAGACATTCCACCGATGGAAGCTGTTTGTTACTGCCGGTGGCGGTGAGGGAGCACACTCCCCCACCGCTGTCCCGGACCATCTGCTGCCGCGCCAGGCGGCAGCGACTACCCGATTACTTGCCGGACTTGATGGTGGTCCAGCTGCGGGTCATCAGACGCTGGGTCTTCGCCGGCAGATCCGGGAAGGCGTACAGCTTCTTCATGGTTTCCGGAGTCGGATACACGCCCGGGTCGTTACGAATGGCCTCGTTCACCATCGGCGTCGCCGCGGCGTTGCCGTTCGGGAACTGCACGACGTTGGTGATCTCGGACATGACGGCCGGCTCGAGCAGGAAGTTGATCCACTTCAGCGCAGCTTCCTGGTTCTCGGCATCCTTCGGAATGGCGACGGTGTCGAAGAACGCGCCAGCACCTTCCTTCGGAATGTTGTACTTCACAGTGACCTTGTTCTTGGCTTCTTCAGCGCGGGACTTGGCCTGGTACACGTCGCCCGAGTAACCGACGGCCACGCAGATGTTGCCGTTGGCGATGTCGGAGATGTACTTGGAGGAGTGGAAGTAGGAGATGTACGGACGAATCTTCAGGAACAGCGCTTCAGCTTCCTTCAGCTCTTTCGGGTCCTGGCTATCGGGCTTGTAGCCCAGGTAGTGCAGGGCGGCCGGGAGCATTTCGGTCGGCGAATCGAGGAAGCTCACGCCGCAGGCCTTCAGCTTCTGGATGTTTTCCGGCTTGAACACCAGGTCCCAGGAGTCGACAGGAGCGTTGTCGCCCAGTGCGGCCTTGACCTTGTCCGGGTTGTAGCCCAGACCGATGGTGCCCCACATGTAGGGGATCGCGTACTGGTTGCCCGGGTCGCTGATCTCCAGGGTCTTCATGATGTCCGGGTTCAGGTTCTTCCAGTTCGGCAGCTTGGACTTGTCCAGCGGCTGGTAGACGCCAGCCTTGATCTGCTTGGCCAGGAAGGAGTTGGACGGTACCACGATGTCATAACCCGACTTGCCGGCCAGCAGCTTGGCTTCCAGCACTTCGTTGCTGTCGTAGACGTCGTAGACGACCTTGATTCCGGTTTCCTTGGTGAACTTGTCGACCGTGTCCGGTGCGATGTAGTCCGACCAGTTGTAGACGTGCAGCACCTTGTTATCTGCCTGCGCCATACCAGCCACAGCGCCTGCCAGCGTTACAGCGAGCAGGGATTTGCCGAAGGTCTTGAACATGCGGGTAGCTCCGTTTGTTTTTTTGATGTTCCGGGTGGCGTGGACATCTCCTTCCGTCACCACCCGGTGAGCCTGGCCAACGCACAGGCGCAGTCTGTCAAAGGTCCGGTGAAAGACTCAAGACAGAACGGCTGCGGCGGTTTGATCGAGGCACTTGCGCGCCAGGGTGATCAGGTCATCGATCTGCGATTTCTCGATCACCAGCGGCGGCGAAATAATCATAGTGTCTCCCACCGCGCGCATGATCAGACCGTTGCGGAAGCAGTGCTCGCGGCACAGCATCCCGACACCCTTGCCTTCGAAGCGCTCGCGGGTCTTCTTGTTCTTCACCAGCTCCAGTGCTGCCACCAGGCCTACCCCGCGGGCTTCGCCTACCAGGGGATGGTCGGCCAGCTCTTGCCAGCGCTGCTGCAAATACGGTGCCGTTTCGTTCTTCACACGCTCGACAATCTTCTCTTCACGCAGGATGCGGATGTTCTCCAGCGCCACCGCAGCGGCTACCGGGTGACCAGAGTAAGTGAAGCCGTGGTAGAACTCCCCACCCTCATTCAGGGTATGGACGATCTCGTCGCGAACGATCACGCCGCCCATGGGGATGTAGCCGGAGGTCAGGCCCTTGGCGATCGGCATCAGGTCCGGGGCGTTGCCGAAGTACTGGCTGCCGAACCATTCGCCGGTACGACCGAAGCCGCAGATGACTTCGTCGGCGATGAACAGGATGTCGTACTTGGCGAGGATCTCGCGGATCTTCGGCCAGTAGGACTTCGGCGGAACGATCACACCGCCCGCGCCCTGCAGGGGCTCGGCGATGAAGGCGGCGACCTTGTCTTCGCCGACTTCGAGAATCTTCTTCTCCAGCTGCTCGGCAGCCCAGACGCCGAACTCTTCCGGGTCCATGTCGCCACCTTCGCCGAACCAGTAAGGCTGGGCGATGTGCTCGATACCGGGGATCGGCAGGTCGCCCTGCTCGTGCAGCGCCTTCATGCCGCCCAGGCTGACACCGGCAACGGTGGAACCGTGGTAGCCGTTCCAGCGGCCGATGACCACTTTCTTCTGCGGCTGGCCCTTGATGCTCCAGTAGTGACGGACCATGCGCAGCACGGTGTCGTTGGACTCGGAGCCCGAACCGGTGAAGAACACGTGGTTCATGCCTTCCGGGGCGATGTCGGCGATGGCCTTGGAAAGCTCCAGGACCGGCGGGTGGGCGGTCTGGAAGAACAGGTTGTAATAAGGCAGTTCCTGCATCTGCTTGTAGGCGGCTTCAGCAAGCTCCTTGCGACCGTAGCCGACGTTCACGCACCACAGGCCAGCCATGCCATCGAGGATCTTGTTGCCCTCGCTGTCCCACAGGTACACGCCTTCGGCCTTGGTGATGATGCGCGCGCCCTTCTCGTTCAGCTGCTTGTAGTCGGTGAACGGAGCCAGGTGGTGGTCGCGGCTGAGCGCCTGCCAGTGTTGGGTGTTGGCGCTGGTCTGGTTAGTCATCTTGATAAAACCTCTTCTCTAAGAAACACGGGGCCCGGCCACGCGCCGGACCCCACGCCGATCAGACAGAAAGCAGGAGGAACTCACGCTCCCAGGAACTGATTACTCGCTTGAAGTTCTCGTGCTCGGCGCGCTTCACCGCGACGTAGCCCCGAATGAACTTGTCACCCAGGTATTTCTCCAGGGTCTTGCTACCTTCCATGCACTCCAGTGCGGCCTCGATGGTCAGCGGCAGGCGCAGGTTACGCCGTTCATAACCACGACCTTTGACCTGGGCACTGGGTTTGAAGCCTTCGACCATGCCGATGTAGCCGCACAGCAGACTGGCGGCCAGGGCCAGGTACGGGTTGGCGTCGGCGCCGGCCAGGCGGTTCTCCACGCGGCGGTTGTCCGGGGTGGAATCCGGTACGCGCAGGCCCACGGTGCGGTTCTCTTCGCCCCATTCGACGTTTACCGGCGCCGAGGTATCGGGCAGGAAGCGGCGGAACGAGTTGACGTTCGGGGCGAACAGCGGCAGCGCCTCGGGGATCAGCTTCTGCAGGCCGCCGATGTGGTGCAGGAACAGCTCGCTCATGCTGCCGTCGGCGTTGGAGAAGATGTTCTTGCCGGTCTTGATGTCGACGATGCTCTGGTGCAGGTGCATCGCACTGCCCGGCTCGCCGGTCATCGGCTTGGCCATGAAGGTCGCGGCCACATTGTGCTTGAGGGCAGCCTCGCGCATGGTGCGCTTGAACACCACGATCTGGTCGGCCAGGTCCAGGGCATCGCCATGACGGAAGTTGATTTCCATCTGCGCGGTGCCTTCTTCATGGATCAGGGTATCCAGATCCAGACCCTGCAGTTCGCACCAGTCGTACATGTCCTCGAACAGCGGGTCGAATTCGTTCGCCGCGTCGATGGAGAAGGACTGGCGACCGGTTTCCTGGCGACCGGAACGGCCGATCGGAGCCTGCAGCGGGTAGTCGGGGTCGTCGCTGCGCTTGGTCAGGTAGAACTCCATCTCCGGCGCCACGATCGGTTTCCAGCCCTTGTCGGCATAGAGCTGGAGGACGCGCTTGAGCACGTTGCGCGGCGACAGCTCGATGGGGTTGCCCAGCTTGTCGTAGGTGTCGTGGATGACCATCGCAGTCGGCTCGATGGCCCAGGGGACGAGGAACACGGCATTCTCGTCCGGGCGGCAGACCATATCGATGTCGGCCGGGTCCAGCAGGTCGTAATAGATGTCGTCTTCGACGTAATCACCGGTCACGGTCTGCAGGAGAACGCTCTCCGGCAGGCGCATGCCCTTCTCGTTGAGGAATTTCGCGGTCGGCGCGATCTTGCCCCGGGCAATCCCGGTCAGGTCGGCGATCATGCATTCCACTTCGGTGATCTTGCGTTCCTTCAACCAGCCGCTCAGCTGGTCTAACTTGCTAGTCATAAAGACCTCAGGGTTTGAGAGTCCGGCCCCAACGCCGGACTCAGCGGTTCCCCGCCCTCTTGCTGCAGGCTTTGCCGAATGCCTGGAAGATAGCGAGATAGTTGGGGTTCGTTTCGACCTGCCATTCCGGGTGCCACTGCACCCCGACGGCAAAGGCCGCACCTTCGACGGAGAAGGCTTCAACCAACCCGTCAGGCGCCAGAGCTTCCACACGAAGGCCGGGCGCCAGACGATCAACGCCCTGGCCGTGAATAGAGTTGACCTGGAACTGCGAGGGTAGCCCGATACCGGCGAAAACGCCGCCCGGCTGCACATCGACGACGTGCCGCAGACCATATTGGATTTCGATCGGCTCACCAGCGGGTTCGCGGTGGTCCATGAAACCATCGACCTCGTGCACCTTCTGGTGCAGCGAACCGCCGAAGGCGACGTTCATTTCCTGGAATCCGCGGCAGATGCCCAGCACCGGAATCCCGGCCGCAACGGCGCGGCGAATCAGCGGCAGCGTCGTGCTGTCGCGCTCGGGATCATGAGGAGTGCCTGCAATGCTGGCGGAGCCACTATAATGATGGGGCTCGACGTTCGACGCCGAGCCTGTGAAGAGCAGGCCGTCGAACGCGGCCAACATGTCTTCCTGGTCGATGGCATCGCCCAGGGAGGGAATGATCAAAGGAATGCCCGAGGCCCCGGAGATCAGCGCTCTGAGGTATTTGTCGCCAGCAACATGGTAGGGTTTGGAACCGATCTGCTTGATGCAGGCGGACACGCCGATTAACGGCAGGCGAGACATGGGACACCCGTGTTTGTAAGTGTTATGGGCTTGAGGCCGAGCTTAGCCTTGTTCATTTTTTTACACAATAGCCATGTAAAAAATCAAACACGCCCCACTGAACAGCCCGCCAGCAAAGGCACTCCGCTCATCAAAAGCGGCTCGAAACGCCCCAAAAACGGCCCATCACGACCGATGCGCCCCAACTTGGTGCGACATTGACAACCCTTGCCAATTCGGATTGACTCACACCTCAGCTTTCGAATGATTGAAATTTTTAACAATAAAGGTGTTACATCATGTCGGTACCCCAGAGTGCCGTGTCGCTCGATGAAGCGAGTGAGTTCCTGAAGGAACACCCCGAGGTCCAATTCGTCGACCTCCTTATTGCAGACATGAATGGTGTGGTCCGCGGCAAGCGCATCGAACGCACCAACCTGCCCAAAGTCTATGAGAAGGGCATCAATCTCCCCGCCTCTCTCTTCGCTCTCGACATCACCGGTTCCACCGTGGAAAGCACCGGCCTCGGCCTGGACATTGGCGACGCGGATCGCGTCTGTTTCCCCATCCCCAACACCCTCTCCATGGAACCCTGGCAGAAGCGCCCGACCGCGCAGCTGCTGATGACCATGCACGAGATGGAAGAACGCACGCCGTTCTTCGCCGACCCGCGTGAAGTGCTGCGTCAGGTCGTACAGAAATTCACCGACATCGGCCTGACCATCGTCGCGGCCTTCGAGCTCGAGTTCTACCTGATCGACCAGGAGAACGTGAACGGCCGCCCGCAGCCGCCGCGCTCGCCGATCTCCGGCAAGCGTCCGCAATCGGTCCAGGTCTACTCCATCGACGACCTCGACGAGTACGCCGACTGCCTGCAGGACATCATCGACGGCGCCCGCGCCCAGGGCATTCCGGCCGACGCCATCGTCAAGGAAAGCGCCCCGGCCCAGTTCGAAGTCAACATGCACCACGTTGATGACGCCCTGAAGGCCTGCGACTACGCAGTCCTGCTCAAGCGCCTGATCAAGAACGTCGCCTACGACCACGAGATGGACTCGACCTTCATGGCCAAGCCCTACCCGGGTCAGGCTGGCAACGGTCTGCATGTCCACGTCTCGCTGCTCGACAAGGACGGCAAGAACATCTTCACCAGCGAGGATCCCGAGCAGAACGCCGCGTTGCGCCACGCAATCGGCGGTGTGCTCGAGACCCTGCCGGCGTCGATGGCGTTCCTTTGCCCGAACGTCAACTCGTACCGCCGTTTCGGTTCGGCATTCTTCGTACCGAACGCACCGAGCTGGGGCCTGGACAACCGCACCGTCGCCCTGCGCGTACCGACAGGCGCTGCGGACGCAGTGCGCCTGGAGCACCGCGTCGCCGGCGCCGATGCCAACCCGTACCTGCTGCTCTCGGCCGTACTGGCCGGCGTCCACCACGGCCTGACCAACAAGGTCGAACCGGGCGCGCCGATCGAAGGCAATGCCTACGAGCAGCTGGAACAGAGCCTGCCGAACAACCTGCGCGATGCACTGCGCGAGCTGGACGACAGCGACGTGATGAACAAGTACATCAGCCCCGAGTACATCGACATCTTCGTCGCGTGCAAGGAGCATGAGATGCAGGAGTTCGAATATTCGATCTCCGACCTCGAGTACAACTGGTACTTGCACACCGTATAAGTGGTAAACGAAACGCCGGCCCTCGTGCCGGCGTTTCCTTGTGCCTCTGGCACACCCGGGGAACTGCGACATCGCACAATGGCGAGGAGGGGCGCCTGGGCGAGTCATATCCGTCGTTCCTTCCTGCTCGCGATGTCTCCATCCGCCTGTCCGGGCGTCCATCGCGTCTGTCGTGTCTTTGCTGTCGCGCTATCGAGCGGCCAACGAGTGCCGCATCCGCTGATTACGTGGTTCATTCAGGGAGATCGCCAATGCCACGCCTGTACGCCTTGATTCTGATGCTGTTGTGCCCGCTATCCGCCTGGGCCGACCAGGTCATCCGCGTCTACAACTGGAACGACTACATTGCCCCCGAAGTGCTCAAGGACTTCGAGAAGGACACCGGCATCCGGGTCGAGTACACCACCTACAGCACTGCCGAAGAGGTCAAGAAGGCGCTGGAGAGCGGTGAGAAGTTCGACGTCGCCGTGCCCTCGCACAACGACCTGCCGGCGCTGATCCGTGACAAGCGCATCCAGGCACTGGACTTCAGCAAGCTGCCCAACCGCAGCCACCTCGACACCCAGCTGCTGAGCAAGCTGGCCGCCGTCGACCCGAACAACCAGCACGCCGTGCCCTACCTGTGGGGCGCCGTCGGCCTGGCGATCAACGAACCCGAAGCGGAGAAGGCCTACGGCGGCAAGCTGCCCGACAGCTGGAGCATCCTCTTCGACCCGCAGCAGAGCCAGCGCCTGAAGGCCTGCGGCATGAGCCTGCTGGACGCGCCGGACGAAGCCTTCTCGGTGCTGATGAACTACCAGGGCCGCAACTTCGCCCGCAGCGCGCCGTCGCAGATTCGCCGCGCTGGTGAAGTACTCACCCAGCTGCGCCCGAACCTGCGCTACATCGACAGCGAGCGCTACATCCAGGACCTCAACGCCGGCAAGCTGTGCGTCGCCATGGCCTGGGTCGGCGACGCCCTGGGCGCCGCCAACGCCGGCCAACCGGTGCGCTTCGTCGTGCCACAGGAAGGCTCTGTGCTGTTCATCGACAACCTGGTGATCCCCAGCGCCGCCGAACACCCGGACCTGGCGCTGAAATTCATCGACTACATGATGCAGCCCAAGGTCGCCGCGCAGGTCACCGCCGCCACCCTCTACCCCAACGGCAACAAGGACTCTGCGCAGTTCCTCGATGCCGCCCTGCGTGACCAGCCGGGCCTCTACCCGGATCAGGAGACCAAGCGCCGCCTGTTCGCCCTGGAAACCGCCCCGGAGAAGACCGCCCCGGTGATCACCGAGGTCTGGGACAAGCTGCGCGACGGCGGCAGCTGACTTGCCGAGCACCCCGGAGCTGGCGTCCAATAGCCGCCCAGCTCCGGAGGTCGTCATGCCCGCTCCCTCTCCCACTCGCAAGCCCCGCGCCAGCAGCCAGGCACGCATCGCCGTGATCCTCGAGGCAGCCCGCGCCCTGCTGGCCGAGAGTGGCGCGGCGGGCCTGTCGATCTACGCGGTGGCCGAGCGTGCGGACATCCCGCCCTCTTCCGTCTACCACTTCTTCCCCAGCGTGCCAGCCCTGCTGCAGGGGCTGACCAGCGACGTCCACGCGGCCTTCCGCGCCTGCCTTGAACAGCCCGTCGACCACGCCGCCCTGCGCGACTGGCGCGACCTCGCGCGGCTGGTCGAGCAACGCACGCTCGCGGTGTACGCCGAGGACGCCGCGGCGCGCCAGCTGATTCTCGCCAGCCACGGTCTTGCCGAGGTGACCCAGGCCGACAGCCAGCACGATGTACAGCTCGGCCAGGCCATGCAGGCGCTGTTCGAACGCCACTTCGAACTGCCGCCGCTGCCGCAGGACATCGAGGTCTTCAGCCTCGCCATCGAGCTCGGTGACCGCGTCTACGCCCTCTCCGTACAGCGCCACGGCCAGATCACCGAGCGCCTGGCCGAAGAAGGCATGCGCGTGATCGACGCGTACCTGTCGCTGTACCTGCCGCCCTGTTTGCCAAAACGCCCCGCACCCCTCAATTAATCGATTTTTATCCGATAAATATCGGGATGAACGGGCTAAATATTTCGAAATAGCCCTTCATAAACCGATTTTTATCGGATATAAATTCTCCCACCTGGGAGCATCCCGGCTTGCTGGCGTGGCAGGCGACCTATACTGGCCCTCCTGCAACGGTCGACAGCGACGACATCCCGAATGACACAACCCACTCCGTAGGATGGGTGGAGCGCAGCGATACCCCTCGATGGCTATCGGCTCACCCCTTCCACGAAGCACTGACCAAGGACCGCCCCATGACCACGCTGACCAGCACACCCCGCGCCGATGGCTTCCGCATGCCGGCGGAATGGGAACCCCACACCCAGACCTGGATGGTCTGGCCTGAGCGTCCGGACAACTGGCGCCTGGGCGGCAAGCCCGCACAGGCAGCGTTCAGCGCCGTGGCCCGCGCCATTGCCCGCTTCGAGCCGGTGACCATCGGCGTGTCCGCCGGTCAGTACGAGAATGCCCGCGCCCAGCTGGCCGACGCCGCCAACATCCGCGTGGTGGAAATCAGCAACGACGATGCCTGGGTGCGCGATACCGGCCCGACCTTCGTCACCAACGACAAGGGCGACGTGCGCGGCGTGGACTGGACCTTCAATGCCTGGGGCGGTCTGGAGGGCGGCCTGTACTTCCCGTGGCACCGCGACGACCAGGTGGCGAGCAAGATCCTCGGTATCGAGCGCAGCGACGGCTACCGCACCGAAGGCTTCGTGCTGGAAGGCGGCTCCATCCACGTGGACGGCGAAGGCACCGTGATCACCACCGAGGAGTGCCTGCTCAACCACAACCGCAACCCGCACATGAGCCGCGAAGAGATCGAAGCCGTGCTGCGTGAACACCTGGCCATCGACACCGTGATCTGGCTGCCGGACGGTCTGTTCAACGACGAGACAGATGGCCACGTCGACAACTTCTGCTGCTACGTGCGCCCGGGCGAAGTGCTGCTGGCCTGGACCGACGATCAGAATGACCCGAACTACGAGCGCTGCCAGGCCGCCCTGCGCGTGCTGGAAACCGCCCGTGACGCCAAGGGCCGCCAGCTGACCGTGCACAAGATCGTCATCCCCGGCCCGATCCATGCGACCGACGCCGAGTGCGAGGGCATCGACCTGGTGATCGGCACCCAGCCGCGCGATCCGTCGATCCGCCTGGCCGGCTCCTACGTGAACTTCCTGATCGTCAACGGCGGCATCATCGCCCCGCGCTTCGACGATCCGGCGGACGCCGAGGCCGAAGCCACCCTCAAGCGCATCTTCCCCGAACACGAGATCGTGATGGTGCCGGGCCGCGAGATCCTCCTGGGCGGCGGTAACATCCACTGCATCACCCAGCAGCAGCCGGCGCCGCAGAAGCGCTGATACGCTGACTCGCTGAAAGAAAAAGGCCGTCGCTCCCACCGGAGCGACGGCCTTTTTCATGGCACGGAGAAACCTGTAGGAGCGGGCCGCTCCCGCAATCCGTGAGCGGGGCTCACAGTGGCGGAAACGCGCTCCTACGGCATCAGGTGCAATTACAGCAGCGGAATGGTGTAGCTGACGATCAGGCGGTTCTCGTCCTGGTCGCGCTGGGTCGCGGTGCCCGAGCCGGTGGTCGGCAGGCCACTGCGCAGGGCGGCGTTCTTCCAGGTGAAGCCCAGGCCCTTGAAGGTGCCGTCCGGAATCACGTAGGCCAGGGAGATGTCACGCTCCCACTCGCTCTTGTCGCCGTACTTGGTGTCGATGTTGTCGCCGTGCAGGTACAGGGTCTGGAAGGTCAGACCCGGCAGGCCGGCCTGGGCGAAGTCGTAGCCGTAGCGGACCTGCCAGGTGCGCTCGCCGGCGCGCAGGAACTTGCCGATCTGCACGTCGGTGATCAGGTAGGCAGTGGCGCCGTCACCGTTGTTGATGAACGGGAAGTCGCTGTTGCCGCTGAGCTGCTGGTAGCCGGCACCGAAGCTGTGGCCGCTGACGGTGTAGGTGAACAGGCCGCTCCAGGCACGGTTGTCGACTTCACCCTTGGTCACGCCGTTGCCGTAGTAACCCGAGGTGTAGAAGTTTTTGTCGTGGCCGTTCTTGCCGTCGTCGCTGCTGTGGAAGTAGCGCAGGTCTGATTTCAGTACGCCCGGGCCGATCGCCCAGTTGTGCTGCAGGCCGAGGAAGTGCTGTTTGTAGAAGTCCTGCAGGTTGCCGTAGTAGTACTGCAGCGTCAGGTCCTTGGTCAGCTTGTAGTCCGCGCCGCCGTAGTAGAACTTGTTGACGAACTCGCCAGTACGGGCGTTGTTCGCACCGGCGATGGACAGACCTTCGTTGTTGCTGGAGCTGCGGCCCTTCATGTGTTCAAGCTGACCACCGAGCAGGGTCAGGTCCTTGAACTCGTTGGAGGTAACCTGGCCACCTTCGAAGGTTTGCGGCAGCAGACGGCCGTCGTTGTAGGTCACGACCGGCAGCTTGGGCAGCAGGGTGCCGTACTGCAGCAGGGTGCTGGAAACCTTCACCTTGCCGGTAGCGCCCAGGTGGGAGAAATCGTCGACCGCGCGACCATCACCATCGGTGGGGAAGACAGTACCGGAAAAGCTCGAGCTGGTCGGGTTGTAATGTGTGCCTTTACCGCTGTCGAGACGTACGCCCAGCAGACCCAGAGCATCGACGCCGAAGCCCACGGTGCCTTCGGTGAAGCCGGAGGTGTAGTTGAGCAGGAAACCCTGGCCCCACTCTTCCTGCTTGCTCGGGTTGGCAGTGCCGTTGCGGTTGTCGGTGTTGATGTAGAAGTTGCGCAGGGTCAGGTTGGCCTTGCTGTCTTCGATGAACCCACCGGCGACGGCGGATTGCGCGAGGCCTGCGGCAGCGATGGCGAGCGCGAGGCTCGATTGCGTGAGAGTGCGGCTTTTCATTGGAATTTCCCCATTTTATTGATCTTGGAAACACGCCATTCGCAACAACGACTGGCTCCCCCGGGAGTCCGACCGAATGGCAGGCAGCGGCCACGGCGTGGCGAGCACGGCGGGCATGCAGGATTCGTTGGTTGTTTCGACGCCCCGCTAGACGGGAACGAAGCGCAGGCAGGCGGACAGGGAGACGGCAGAAGATGGGAAGGGCATGGATCGATTCTCGTGTCTTGTTGTTGTGGCGATGCACTGGGCATTCGCCACCTGACAAGGCAATCCCCAGGCCAACCGGCCTGCCTTGTCCGACACTCCCGTTTTTCCGGCCTTCGGCTCGATTTTCGAGCCTTTCCCCAGGGCCGGATCAGCGGAAAACCGCCATCTCATCACTCCCGACTGGCGGTTAACCGCCACCCTCTTCCGCTCCGCCCGTGACAGCTCGCGGCAACGCAGGGCAACGATAAAAGAACCTTCATAAATCCAAAAAGAATTAATTATTAATATGTAATTTCTTTATGGAATATATGATACGCCCCTGACAAGCGCCCGGCACTTCGCCTCTGGTGGTACTTCGCGAGGCAATTCCGGTGTAGGCGCCGCCCGTTTCGCCGGCTCCGGGCAAAAAAAACCCGCCGGCGCTGCAACGCGGGCGGGTTCGGGGCCTGGTGCTAGGGGAAGACCCCAAAAGGAATGCGGCGGGTAAGCCCGCCCTAGGAGTGGTGCGTCCCTGCACCCAAGGATGGCAATGATGGCGCCCCTCGGGTGATGGGTCGATTCCGGCGCTCCGCCAACAGCCGTGGGAATATTCCCCAAGCCGATGGCGGCGACAGATATATCGGCCCGAGTCTGTACCCGGGCCGATTGCGCGATCAGCGACCGCCGACGGCGGCGCTGGTGCTGACGATGTTGGCCGACGGCAGCAACTGGCTGATGAAGCGGTTCCAGCGAGTGATGTTGGCCGGGCCGATGAACACCACGTCCTGCGGCTGCATGGCGAACTCCTTGGCCAGCGCATAGGCGGTCGGACGCTTGGCCTCCAGATGGAAGACCTGCGCCTGGAAGGTACTCGGCGCGCTGCCAGCAACCGTGTCGGGCGTGCCGCGGATCACGTAGACCGAGTCGCCGTCGGAGGTTTCCGGAGCCAGGCCGCCAGCGTTGCCGAGCACTTCCAGCAGCGACAGGCCGGTGGTGCGGTAGGTGACCACCTGCGGACGTTCCACTTCACCGACCACATAGACTTTCTTGCGGTCGTTGTACGGCAGGTGGATCTGGTCGCCGTTCTTCAGGTAGATGCCGGTCAGCGTCGAACCGGAGCGGTTCAGTGCATCGACGTCGAGTACGTACTCGCGGCCATCACGCTTGAGCGTCAGACCGGAAAGGTCCGCCTCCCCGGTGATCACGCCGGCCTTGCTGACCGCCTGCACCAGCGTGGTCGGTGTGTTGTTCAGCTCGACCTGCCCGCCATTCTGGAAGGCTCCGGAGAGCACCACGTGCTGGCTGGCGTAACGCAGCACGGTGACATCCACCTGCGGCTCGACGATGCCCTTTTTCGCCAGCCGGCTGGCGAGACTGGTGCGCAGCTGCGCCGGGGTCTGCCCCTCGGCGCGCACGACGCCGGCGTAGGGGAAGAAGATATTGCCGTCGGCGCCAACCACACGACCGTTGGCCTCCATCTGCTGGGTGGAGCCAGGGCTGGTCAGTTCAGGGTGATCCCAGACGGTCACCAGCAGCACATCGCCGCCGCCGATGACGTAGTCCTCCTGGGGCGGGCGGTAGTTGAGCAACTCCGCCGGCACACCGGGTTTGGCGGCGAACGCGGCCTCCTGGCGTTGCAGCACCTGGGGCGTGATGGGCACGAGGGTGATGTTCATCCCCTCTTTCTGTGCCTCGCGTTGGATATCGGAATCCGTCAGATGCTGACCGGGGGAGAACACGCAGCCTTGTAGCGCCAGACTGCCGACTACAAAGCTGAAAGCGAGCAGGTTTTTCATGGCAATCCTTCCTTGAAGCGAGTGTGGAAACTCAATAGGCATTGCGGTGTACGAAACCCTTGAACAGGGTCAGCAAGACAATCTTCAGGTCCCACCAGACGGACCAGTTCTCGATGTAGTCCAGATCGAACTCGATGCGTTTCTGCATCTTTTCCAGGGTGTCGGTTTCGCCGCGCCAACCGTTCACCTGGGCCCAGCCGGTGATGCCCGGCTTGACCTTGTGACGCAGCATGTAGCGGCTGACCTGACGCCGGTATTGCTCGTTGTGCGCCACGGCGTGGGGGCGAGGGCCGACCACCGACATGTCACCGAGCAAGACATTGAAGAACTGTGGCAATTCATCCAGCGAGGTGCGCCTCAGGAAGGCCCCCAGCGGAGTGATGCGGCAATCGTTGCGCGAGGCCTGGGTGACGGCGGCGCCGTCTTCCATGACCGTCATGCTGCGGAATTTCCAGACGCGAATCGGCCGGCCATCCATGCCGTAGCGGGTCTGGCGGAACAGCACCGGGCCACGCGAGGTGAGCTTCACGGCGATCGCGATGAACAGCATGGGCACGGCGATCAGCAGTAGGATCAGCGAGGCCAGCAGCACGTCCTCGATACGCTTGAGCACGACGTTGGGGCCGTCCATGGGCGTGTCGAAGATGCTGATGGTGGCCAGCCCGTTGATACTCTCGCTGCGGGCGTGCAGCAGATCGAACATGAACAGATCGGGAATCAGGTAGACCGATACCGTGGTGTCGGACAGCTCGCGGATCAGCTCGTTGAGCAGCGGTTCGCGGGACAGCGGCAGGGTCAGGTAGACCTTGTCGACCTGCCCCGAGCGGGCAGCCTCGATCAGCGCCAGACGGTCGCCCTTCACCGGTACCCGTTCGCCCAGCTCCATCTGCTGCGGGCGGTCGTCGTAGAAGCCGACCAGGCGCAGCCCCATCCAGGGAGCGGCCAGGATGGTCTCGGCCAGCCGCGCGCCGACTTCGCCAGTGCCGTAGATCGCCACGTTGCGACTGTTGAAGCCATGGCGGCGGGCAACGCGCAGGAGCATGCGGATCGCCAGGCGGTAGCCGCACATGATCAGCAGCGCCACGCCGAACCAGGCCAGGCGCCGGGGCTCTTCCAGCTCCACGTGGCGCAGGGAGATATCCATCAGCAGCACGGCGAAGAACGCCAGCGACCAGTACAGGGTGACACTCAGCGATTCGCGCAGCAGCGACTCGCCGCGCCAGGAGCCATAGAGCTGGTTCAGCTCGCCGAGCCAGTGGAACAGCATTACGCAAAGCAGCACCGAGACCCAGAGCTGTGCTTCCAGCACACCGTTTCCAGAGCTGAGCAGTACGGCTCCGGTGAGTACGATCACCAGGATGTCGCTCAGGCGATGCGCCAGCGATATCAGCGACTGGTGCGCGCGTAGAATTCCTTTCGTCTTGTTGGGCATGATGACCTCACGATTACCGGCGTCGCTCCTGACGCCGCTGCATCGTTATCGCAGTCCGTTGGTTGGACGCAGGGCCGGCGACCCCACTGCGCAGTGCCTGCGAGTTCGCCGGGTGCGGATTCACTGTCGCTTGTCCAGCAGCAGTTGCTGCAGGTAGCGGCCGTAGCCGGTCTTGCTCAGGCGCTCGGCCTGCAGGGCCAGCAGCGTCTCGCTGAGCCAGCCTTGCTGGAAGGCAATTTCTTCCAGGCAGGCGACCTTCAGTCCCTGGCGCTCTTCGATGGTCTGCACGAAATGCCCGGCCTCCATCAGCGACTCGTGGGTGCCGGTATCCAGCCAGGCGAATCCACGGCCGAGCAGGCTCACGTGCAGCTCGCCCAGCTCCAGGTAGAGGTTGTTGATGTCGGTGATTTCCAGCTCGCCGCGGGCGGAGGGGCGAATCCGGCGGGCCATCTCCACCACGCGGTTGTCGTAGAAATACAGGCCGGTGACGGCGTAGTTCGAACGCGGTACCCGTGGTTTCTCCTCGATGGACAGCACGCGCCCCTCACCGTCGAACTCCACCACGCCGAAGCGCGCCGGATCCGCCACCTGGTAGCCGAACACGGTGGCGCCCCGAGGCCGCGCAGCCGCCTCGCGCAGGGTTTCGGTAAAGCCCTGGCCGTAGAAGATGTTGTCGCCCAGCACCAGGCAGACCGAGTCATCGCCAATGAACTCGGCGCCGATCAGGAAGGCCTGTGCCAGACCGTCCGGAGACGGTTGCACGGCGTACTGCAGGCGCACCCCGAACTGTTCGCCGTCGCCCAGCAGGGCACGGAAGTTCGGCAGGTCGCCGGGCGTGCAGATCAGCAGGATCTCGTCGATGCCCGCGAGCATCAGCACCGACAGCGGGTAGTACACCATCGGCTTGTCGTAGATCGGCAGCAGCTGCTTGGACACGCCGAGGGTGATGGGATGCAGGCGGGTACCGGAGCCGCCGGCGAGGATGATGCCTTTCATGATCTGCCTCCTTGCTTGGCGATCTGTTTGGCGTCGAAGCGCGCCGGGTAGTCCGAGCGCGCCATCAGAAAGGTGTCGATCAGGCTGGAAAGCCGCAGCGCGGAGATGTCCCAGGAGTAGCGCAGGACGTTCTCCTGGCCCTGCCGGCGCAGTTGCTCGCGAAGCTTGTGGTCGAGCAGCACCCGACGCAGTGCAGCGGCGATACCGGGCGGATCGAGGGGGTCGAAATACAGCACCGAGTTGCCCAGCACTTCCGGAATCGAGGCGCTTCTGGCGGCCACCACCGGGCAGCCACAGGCCTGCGCTTCCAGCGGCGGGATGCCGAAGCCTTCGTACAGCGAGGGAAAGGCGAAGGCGGCCGCGTTGCGGTATTGCTCGATCAGTTGGTCGTCGTCCAGCCGACCCAGCCAGCGCACCCGGTCGCCCTGCCCGCTCTGCTGCAACTGCGCGTCGACGAAGCTGCGGTGGGCAGCGCCGACGATGCGCAGCTCCACGTCCAGGTCACCCAGCAGGCGGAAGGCTTCGATCAGCCGGGCGAAGTTCTTGTGCGCGGCCGGGGACGACACCGCGAGCACATAGGGACGCTCCGGCGTGGCGGGCTCCAGGCCGGTGCAGAATTCAGCGGACACGGCATTGGCGATGACATGGATACCCTTGGGATCGATGCCGTAGTGCGAGGCGATCTCCTGGCGGGAGAACTCGCTGACCGTGACCTGCGCCAGCGAGCGCCGCAGCATCAGCGGGATCATCAGGCGGTACAGCGCACGGAACTTCCAGGAGAAACTTTCCGGATGGCGCACGTAGGTGATGTCGTGGTGCGTCACCACCTGCCGCGAATACGCCAGTGGCGCCGTGCTGCACAGCGAGACCAGCAACGGTCGCCCGTGGCGGGCCAGCCACAGCGGCAGGTCGACCTGTTCCCAGCGATGGCCGCCACTGCGCCCGATCTGCTCGACATTGAGTTGCTGGGCGATCTCCGGGCGGAGGATTTCCCCGGGCGGCGCCACGAAGTGCAGGTCGCTGCGCAGCCGTGCCAGCGACAGCGAGATCTGTTCGGCGAAGCGCTGCACACCGCTCAGTTGCTGGGTGAGGAAACGCGCGTTGATCACGATCATGAAGGGTTCTCCGCGAGAAGGTCAGCGCAATGACAGCTGCGGGGCCGACGCGCTGCGCACCAGGGTGGGCGACTCGTCGATGCGGATGCTGGCCTGGCAATCACCGCCGCCTTCGGGGCACTGCCAGGGCACCGGCCGGCCCTCGCGGCGGGCGATACCGTCGACGGCGTCGAGGCGCCAGAGGGTGTCGCTGCTGCCGGGCTTGCTGGTGATGTTCAGGGTCTGTTCGTGGCCCAGGGTCCAGGCCACCAGGATTTCCTCGCTGGCCTTGGCGAAGCGCAGCAGGTAGACGTTCGGGTCCTGGTTCGGTACGCGGCCAACGAAGCGGTAGCGGCCGATGATGTCGGCGATGCTGGCCATGGCGTGGTAGGCCGGCTTCGGCTCGCCGCTGGCGGTGAGCAGGCCGAAGTTGTGTTCCATGTCCGTGCGATCGATACCGTCGTCCACCAGGTCGTACCACCAGGCGCCCTTCACGTTGGGCAGGCTGCGTACCAGCACGTAGGCGCGGGCCAGGTAGGCGGCCTGGCGCTCACGGCTGATGCCGCAATCACCCTCGTGGGCCGGCCAGCTGAACTCGGTGAAGTACAGCGGCACCGACTTGCCGGCGGCGTTCTCCAGCTTCTGGTTCACGCCCTGGAACCAGTTCAGCCAGGCCTCGGGGGTGGACATCTCGCGTTCGCAGTACACCGACGGGTGCAGAGAGATGCCATCGGCCACATCCAGTACGCCGCCCGCGGCAATGCGCTCGGCGAAGCCCTGGCGAATGCCCTTGAGGGTGACGGCTCCGGCGAGCACCTTGGCCTGCGGGTCCTCCTCGCGGATCACCTTGGCAGCCGCGCGCACCAGGGTCAGGTAGTCGTCGCTGAAGTCCTTGTCGGTAGCGTTTTCCGAGTCCCACTCGTTCCACACCTCATAGAAGTCGACCTGCCCCTTGAAGCTGCGGACCAGGTAGCGCACGTAGCGCAGATAGCCCGCGCGGGACGCGTCGTCGCGCGGCTTGGCGTTGCCGTAGAACTGGTTCTCGTTGCCCAGGATCAGCAACGTGCTGATGCCCAGGCTGCGGGTGCTGCGCAGTTGCGCGCGCCACGCGGCATCGATGGACAGCACGCCGCGCTCGCGCTCGACGCTGGACCAGTAGGCGTCATCGCGGAACGACAGGATTCCGGCCTCGCGGGCCAGGCGGTTGATGCCGTCCCGGTTGCCCGAACGGATGTTCTGGTGGGTACTGGCGCCGACGATGAATTCCGGCGCGCCGAGATTTTCCACCGGCGCCTCCTTGGCCAGGCTGCTCGGCGATTGCAACAGCCCGCCGATCAGCAGCGCAAAGGCCAGCAGGCTGAGCATGCCGCCCTGCAGGCGCAGGGTGCGGGGTGCCGGTTGCGGCGCGGTTTCGCCCGGCAGGCGCAGGGCGCGCCCGATGGCCAGGCCGAGGAACAGGCTGGGTATCGGCGATTCGAGCACGTCGCTGGTCCAGGCGATGAGCAGGATGCAGTAGGCAATCCCGAGCAGCGCCCGGGCCTCGCGGCCGGGCTGGCGCTGCAGGCGCATCAGCATCGGCACCGCCAGCAGGTAGAGGGCGACGCCGGCGACGCCGAACAGGCACCAGAGGTAGAGCAGCGAGTTGTCCGCCACCGCCAGTTGCTCGACGCCGAAGATCGGGAAGGCCGCGTAGGCGCTGCCGGTCATGCCCAGCCCGGCGCCGGTGTAGATCCAGCCGTTGTAGTCCATCACCTTGATCAGGTTCGGCCAGGTGTTGACCAGGCGATCCACCATCGAGCCCATCAGGTTGTCGTCGGTGGCCGTGGCCAGGTATGGATCGATGTGGCCGTACAGGCCGTACAGCGGCAGCGCCAGCGCGCCGAGCACCACCAGCAGAGCGGCCAGCAGGAACAGCAGGCGCTGGCGGCTGATGCTCATCACCATCAGGGCGAAGAAGAAGGCACCGGCGGAGGATTTGTTGGTGGTCAGCACGATGCCCACCAGCGCCACCAGGTAGATCAGCCCGCGCACCGGCAGCACCAGGCGGAACGATCCCAGGTACAGGCTGAATACCGCCAGCATCATCGCCAGGCTGGAGGACATCCGCGAGAAACCGGCGATGCGGTCCAGCCCGTAGGCGCTCCAGGAGCGGTTGCCGCTGATCTCGACGCCGCCCATGGAGTACGTGTAACCCTTCCACGGCACGTTGATGGTGAGGTCCAGGGCGATACCCAGCAGGGAGGCGAGCAGGCAGAAGAAGATGATCCAGCCCACGGCCTTGCGGTGCATCTCCAGGTACTGGCCGCAGAGCAGGCCGAACAGCAACGGCGCGTAGATGAACACGGAGAAGAGGCCGCTCTGGAACTCGGCGCCATGCAGCCGTCCGAGCAGCAGCGAGGCTGCCGCGAGGATCAGCAGCAGCCACAGGCCGCGCTGCTGCGGGCGGGTGAACAGCTCCCAGCCTACCGCGACGATGCAGGCCACCTTGGGCAGGTAGACGATGGCCGACAGGCCGGCCTGGTCGGTGTAGAAGCGCAGCGCACCGTTGAAGGTCTCCACCAGCAGCAACGCCACCAGCACTCCGAGCGCCAGCAACGAGCGGTCGAAGGTCACGCGGCGGTCGAGCTCAAAGCGTGGATACGGGGATTGCAGTTCCATGCTGGACTCCGCGGGTAAGCAGGGTGTGGCGCAGGATGGCTTCGTATTCGTCGAGCATCCGTTCCACGCTGAGCATCGGGGCGACGACGTCGCGGGCGCGCGAGGCCAGGCACTGGCGCAGCGCCGGGTCGCGCACCAGGCGCTGGATGGCATCGCCCAGCGAGGCGGGCTGGTCGGGCGAGCAGAGCAGGCCGTTGATTCCGTCCTGAACGATCTCCGTCAGCCCGCCCATGCGCGAGGCGATCACCGGCAGGTGGTGAGCGCAGGCTTCCAGCGCCACCAGGCCGAAGGATTCGGGCGACAGGCTGGGGACCACGGCGACGTCGATTTCGCTGAAGAACTCGGCCGCCTTGCGGTAGCCGACGAAGTGCACGCGCTGCGGGTCGGCGGAGGACTTCAGCTGGTTCACGTAGGCAGCGTCGCCGCGTCCGGCGATCAGCAGCGAGGCATCCTCGCCGCGTGCCTGGAATTGCTCGATCAGCCACTCCACGCCCTTGTTCGGGGTCAGCGCGCCGATGAAACCGAAGCGCAGTGGACGGTGCCCGCTTGCCGGCAGCGACAGGGGCACCTCGTCCATCGGCGAGCCGTTGTAGACCACGTGGTTCTGGCTGCCGATGAAGTACCCGGCATCAAGCAGTGCGTTGAGCTGGTAGCGGCTGACACCAACGACCGCATCGACCTCGCTCGACGCCTCGGCATGGGAACGACGCAACAGCGCACAGGGCGCGCATTGCTGCTCGCAGTGGCGGCCCTTGTGGAAGCGCACGCCACGCGGGCAGGTCAGGTACTGGTCGTGGAGAATCTGCACGACAGGCAGGCCGGCGGCGCGGATGGCATCCCAGGCCGAAATCGACCAGCCCGAAAGGTTGTGGCAGACCACGACGTCTGGCTCGATGTCTGCCAGCACCTTGGCCAGCACCGCGCGCATGCTGCGGTTGTAGCGATCCAGGCCATGCCAGGCGAGGCGTTTCAGCGGACCGTGGTTCTTCTCGTCGAACGGCCAGTAGAGATTGCGCAGACCGGCACGCAGCACCGGCACGCCATTCAGCGTCTCGCGCTGCAGGCCCGACTCCGGCCCGGTGCAGAGCACCTGCACCTCATGGCCACGGGCGCGAAACCCCTCGGCCATGTGCTGCAGCATGACTTCCGCCCCGCCACCGACGTGCGGGGCGTAGAGGGTGTTGAGCAGCAGCAGTCTCATAGCGGGTAGGCCCGGTTCATGCCCAGGGCGCCCGCCTCGCCGTCACGGATCGCCTGCAGCAGCAGCGCCAGGCGGCTGGAACGGCCGTGGCGGCGAGCGAAGAAGTGCAGCAGGCGGATGAACACCCAGCGGTTGAAGCGGTACATCAGTGGCGAGGTGACCCACAGGTTCTTGTCGAACCAGGCCTGGTTGCGCGCGGCGTAATAGGCACGCAGGTCGGAATTGCCGAGCAGGTAGGTCTCGTAGATGTTGGAGGTGCGTTCCTTGATGTTCCAGGAACTCTCCAGATCGTCCAGCCCTGCTTCGGGAACCAGGTAGAGGTGACCGCCAAGGGCGCCGATGCGAAAGGTGTATTCGGTGTCGTCGGCGTAAAGCACCAGGTCGCGGCGTGGCAGGCCGATGCGGCGGAACAGGTCGGCATGGCCGAGCAGCCCACCGTAGTAGGCGAACGGCAGCTCCAGCAGCGGCTGCGCCGGGCGCGGCCGGGGTTTGCCCCAGGGCGTGCGGCGCCAGAGCTTGTAGGGCAGCTGGTGCACGTGGAAACCGAAATAGCTGGAGCGTGGCGGCGCAATGAAGCGGGTCGGCACGCCGGAGGCGACATCGGCCTGGTGGCTTGGCCGGAAACCCAGCACGGCGGTGTTATCGGTGCCGTGGCGCAGGGTGCAATCGATCAGGCGTTGCTTGAGCAGGGGGAAGGAGCCCGGCGTCGGCGCGTTGTCGTCATCCATCAGCCAGATGAAGTCGCAGCCGGTGTTCAGCGCAGCCTCGATGCCCACGGCGTAGCCATTGGCCGAACCGGTGTTGCTGTCCAGCTCGATCAGCTGCACGCGGTTGGGCCAGAGCATGAACAGCTGGTCCAGTTCGGCCACCGAAGCATTGCTGACGACGATGGCGCGGGTGATGTCCTTCTCGCGAAAGGCACGGGCCAGGAGCTCTTGCAGATACTGCAGGCGGTCGCCATAGGTCAGCGTCACCAGCACGGTCGATCCATTCATCTCGCCACTCCTCCTGTATCGGTCGCGCCTCAGGCGCGCCAGCCGTCATTGCCGCCCACCGCCGAGAGCTGGCTGAGCGGGACCCGGACGCGTTGCTCGCGTTGCAGCAGGTTGAGCAGGATCAGCGCGCGCTCGGTGCCGTCGTCGCAGAGGAAGATGGCTTCCACCTCGCATTCGCCGGCGCATTTCACGCGCACCACCTGGCCCTCGTAGAAGCCGCTGGTGGGCCGTTCGGGCATGGCCGCCAGGCGCTGGCGGATGCCTTCCACCAGGTCGTCGGCCACCGCCAGCGGCTGGGCGCCGAAGCTGACGATGCGGGCCACGCCGCGGGTGGAGCGGATCGGGAACCAGTTGTCGTGCTGTTGGTCGAGGCGGATGAACAGGTAACCGGGGAACAGCGGCTGAGAGCGGCTGCCCTGCTTCACCACCGGGCGATAGCAGGAGAAGCCCTGGCGACCGAGGTTTTCCTCGGCGCGCGGCTCCTGGTGCGGTTTGGTCTGGATCAGGTACCAGCGGTACTGCGCGGCATCCAGGTCCACGCTGACAACGGAGTTCATGATTCGTACTCCCCAAGAAGGTCGGACGAGGGAGCAGGACGCTCCAGTGTGTAGCGGCCCAGCAACCGCTGCATTTCGTCCGGCGGGTTGAACATCAGCACGTCGATGATCGACAGGCTGGGGACGAAATCAGGGCTGAACTGCGGGTAGCTCAGCTCGTCCATGCGCAGGAACTGAAGCTCCAGGCCGTGGGCCTCGAATACATCGGGCGAGTACAGGTGCCGCCCGCCCTCCGGGTTGAGGTAGATATCGCCACCGCTCTGCTTCACCGCCTCGATCAGGCGCTGGTCGCGGCCGACGTCCTCGGCCAGCTCCAGATCGGAGATCCGCGCCATGGGCGTATCGATCTCCAGGTAGTCGCAGATGCGGCGAATCGAGTGCTCGGCAAAGTGCGACAGGTTGCGCTCGGGGTGCTCGAGGATTTCCTCCAGCAGTGGCATCACCTGCTCGTAGCACGGTGCCCGGTGGTAGGCATGGCGGATGGTGTGCAGCAGCCGGCGGTTGCTCAGGTGCATCTCTTCGCTCAGCCGGCGTTCGTTGATCGCCTGGGTCTGCGAGCCCTGCTCCAGCGGAAAGCTGAACTGCCAGATCTTCCCGCCGACCAGCAGGCGATTGCGGTTGATCCAGCCGCGCCGGGTGTACTGCAGGCTGTCGCCGAGAATGAACAGGCTGCTCGCGGCGATCAGCTGGAAGTACCCCAGGTAGGGGAACAAGTACGGCTGCATGAGGCTGACGATATGGACCATGGCTGCATCCCTTCCCTAAGTTCCCTTTCAGTCCTTGGCGTCGTAGCGGTAGGCGTAGGCGCCGTAGTCGTATGCCGCCGTCGACGCCTTGCGTTTCACCCCGTTGAGGATCGCGCCCTGCAGGTGGATACCGCTCTGCCCCAGGCGCCGCCGCGCGGTGTCGATCTCGCTTGCCGGGCTCTGGCCGAAACGGGTCACCAGCAGGCAGATGCCGCACAGCCGGCCGACCAGGGCGGCATCGGTCACCGCCAGCACCGGCGGGGTATCGACGATCACCAGGTCGTACATCGACGAGGCATCGCGCAGCAGTTGGGCGAAGTTGTCGTGCATCAGCAGCTCGGAGGGGTTGGGCGCTGCGAAGCCGCAGGAGATGAAGTCCAGTTCCGGCACCTCGGTGGGCAGGATCACTTCGCTCAGCGGACGGTGCGAACTCAGCGCATCCGACAGCCCGTGGCGCGGCGTCAGGCCGAACACCCGGTGCAGGTAGCCCTTGCGCATGTCGGCGTCGATCAGCAGGGTCCGCAGACCCGATTGCGCGACGATGGCCGCGAGGTTGCTGGAGACGAACGACTTGCCGGCGCCCGGTGCCGGGCTGGTGAGCATCACCACGTTGTTGCGCGCTTCGAGCAGGGCGAAATGCAGGTTGGTGCGCAGGCTGCGGATCGCCTCGTTGGCCAGGTCGCCGGGAGCGGACGCCGCGAGCAGCTTGGGCGTGTGCCCGAGGATGTCGCTCTTGCGCTCCTTCTCCAGGCGCTCCTGCTGCCGCGAATAGGGAACCGCGGCGAGCACCGAGAGGCCCAGTTGTTCGATCGCCTCGGGATTCTCCACGCCACGGTAGAAGGCCTGGCGCAGGAACAGGATGCCGAGGGCGACGCAGAAGCCAAGCAGGGTGGCGAGCAGCACGATGACCTTGCGCATCGGCTTGGCCGGCTGCTCGACGTTGGCCTGGGCGGTGTCGATCACCCGCACGTTGCCGATGGTGCCGGCGCGGATGATGTCCTGCTCCTGGGCCTTGTTCAGCAAGCTGGTGTAGGTCTGCCGGGTGACCTGCATGTCACGGGACAGGCGCAGCAGTTCCTGCTGGGTGGCCGGCAGGGTCTGGATGCGTTTCTGCAGCTGGGCCTTGCGGTCCTCCAGGCTGCCGACCTGCTTGAGCAGAGCCTGGTAGGTCGGGTGCGCCGGCGTATACAGGCGGTCGTACTCGTCACGCTTGAGCCGCAGCTCGGACAACTGGTTGTCGATGCCCACCACCTGGTCCAGCACGCCACGGGTCTCGACGCTGATGTCGGCGGACTTGGCAGTGGTCTGGTAGGCGTTGTAGGCGGCCTCGGCCTTTTCCAGGTCCAGGCGCACCACCGGCAGTTGCGAGCGCAGGAACTGCAGGCGTTGCGATGCTTCGGCGGAACTGCGCTCGACGTTTTGCAGCACGTAGAGATGGCTGATCCTGTCGAGGATGCGGTCAGCCTGCAGCGGGTTCGGATCTTCCAGGGTCATGTAGATGATCCCCGAGTCCTTGCCCGCCTCGACCACCTTGAGCAGCTTCTGGTAGTTCAGCGTGGTGGTGAGCAGACGGTTCTTCGCGACGATGAACTCGGTGCCCGGGCGCGCCACCAGCTCATCCACCTCGATGCTGAAACCCTTCTCCATCGCCGGCTTCTTCAGCTCGCCGCGCAGGATCAGCTGGTCGTCGGCATTGAGCAGGTGATAGGCATCGCCACCATCGGCCACCAGGGTCAGCGGCTCGCCCAGGTATTCATCCGGCACGTCGAGGGAGAACACCTTGATCTGCTCGCCGCCCCAGCCATAGGAACCCAGCCCCAGCAGCGGCGCGGCCAGGGTCTGCCCGGCCTCGGGCTTGTAGCGGCGCGCCAGGTAGTCACCAATGAGCGGCAGGCGCTTGGGCTTGGCGACGATGTCCAGCTTCAGCAGCTCGACCGCCTTGCCGAGCACCGCGCGGGATGTCAGCAGCTCGATCTCGGTGGCCGCGATGGACACCGCGTCGGGGCGGTTGATCACCTCCGGCGTGCCGTTCAGGCCGTTTTTCTTCTGCTCGATCTGGATCATCGCGCCGGAGACGTAGATCGGCGTCGCGACCACCGCATAGAAGAGCCCGAGCACCGCGAACAGCGCGGTGATCGAGAGGAGCATCTTCTTGTGGTCGAACAGCAGGCGCAGCAGGCCGGCAACGTCGATGCGGGTGTCCTGGAGCGTTTCCAGGGACGAGCGGGGCATGACACTCATGGACTTCCATCCTCCATTGAGGTGGTACAGCTCAGCGGGCCTGAATCGGGTTCAGCCGCTTGAGCAGGTTGGCACCGTGGTTGCCGATCAACAGCAGGAACGCCTGCACCTTGCGCATGGGCGAAATGGCCGCCATGGACAGCCGGCAGACCTGCATCAGGAAGTACTCGTTGAGTTCCTGATTGCCCAGGCGCTGGTAGTAGCGAGACAGGCAGTAGTACGTGTGCAGGGTCATCTGCTGCTGCACGCGATCGGCCTGCATGGAGAAGATCCCGCCCTTGTGCACGCGGTACGCGGCCGGGCGGATTTCCTCGATGAAGCGGCCCTTGCCGAAGGCCCCCAGCAGCGACCACCAGCACAGGTCGACCATGCGCGTGGTACGCAGCTCCTCGGGCATCTCGGTGAGGACGTTGCGGAAACAGGTGGTGAGGGTGGAGATCGGCCGGGCCTTCTGCAGGTCCAGGCGGCTGGCGTCACGACGGTACTTGCCGGTGAGCTGGCGAGGCTTGATCACGCCGTCCTCGTTGTAGGTGTAGGCGTCGTGGTAGGTGATCACGTAGTCCGGGTTCTTCTCCAGGAAGTCGACCTGGATCTGTAGCTTGCGCGGGTCGGTCCAGAAGTCGTCGCCTTCGCAGTAGGCGATGTAGCGCCCCCGGCACTTTCGGAACACCGGCAGGCCATGGGAAACCCCCTTGGAGTACTGGTTTTCCTTGTGGAAGATCGGCTTGATGATGTGCGGGTAGCGCGCCGCATAGTCGGCGATCAGCTCGCTGGTGCCGTCGTTGGAGGCGTCGTCGTTGACCAGCACTTCGAAGCGGAAATCGGTGATTTGCTCGAGGAAGCTATCCAGCGTGCGGCCGATGTAGTTCACCTGGTTGTAGGCCAGGCAGACGATGCTCAGAAGAGGCTTGGGGTCTTCCGGCCAGTTGGAGAGGATCTGCAGCTCGGAGCGGATATCCATGTCTAGACACTCGGCTTGTGGGACGGTTTGAACAGGCGCAGCAAAGCCGGGGCAGAGCCCGCGCCCACGAGGAACAGGGTGATCAGGCCGCACACGGCCAGCGCCGCCAGCAGCCACAGGCGCTCGCCGGAGCGGGCCAGCAGCGCATAGACCGGCTCGCTGAGCAGCAGGCCGGCAGCGCTGAGTGCAGCGATCTGCAGGGTGTCGCGCATCCATGCGCCGTGCAGGCCGGGAGCGAAGGTGCGGTGCACGATCGCCGGCCAGATCAGGAACGACACCAGGCGCAGGCCGAACCAGCACAGCGCCACGCCAACCACGCCGTAGAGGTAGGCGCTGGCGATCACCAGGGGCACGGTCACTACGGTGGAGATGACGCTGTACCAGACGTGCATGCGCAGCAGGCCGTGGGCGTACTGCAGGTAGAACTGGAAGCTGGCCACCGCCAGCAGGCCTGAGCCGAGTACGTACCAGGCCAGGATCGGCCGGCACCAACTGGCGGCCACGGCATCGCCGCTCCAGGCCAGGACCAGGTCATGACCATGAGCGGCGATTACCGCGACCATCGGGAACAGCAGCACACAGACGAAACGGTTCGCCTTGAGATAGAGCTGCTGCATGTCTTCGTGGCGCTCTTCGGCGACCAGCACGGTCATGCGCGGCAGCAGGGACTGCGCCAGCGGATTGACCAGTGTGAGGATGCCGCCAGAGATGAGCGCCACCAGGGAGAAGTAACCGTACTGCTGCAATGGCAGCAGGTTCGACAGCAGGACCTTGTCCAGCTGGGTGAGCACGATCCACAGGCAGGAGGTGAAGGACATGCCCAGGGCGAAGGGCAGCACCGGGCGCACCGCATCCCAGCAGAAGCGGGTCAGCAGGCGCACGTCCATCCACTGGTAGGCCTTGCCGCCCAGTAGCAGCGCCTCGATCAGCGACACCGCGACCTGGAACTGGAAGAACACCAGCGGGTCCTGGCTGACCTGCGCCACCAGCAGCAGGCCGCCGAAGTAGCGCAGAGTGGTGATGAACACGTTCACCGCGTTGATGAAGCCGTGCAGCTCCTGCCCCTGCAACGCGCTGCGGTACAGGGTGGCGTACAGCCGCAGCGCCACCAGCAGGCCCATCAGGCTGATGCACTGCGCGACCAGTTCGGGCGAGAGCTGTTGCACGTTGAGCCAGCGCCCGGCGATCCAGGTACTGCCGCCCCACACGGCTAGGCTGCTGAGGAAGGTCAGCGGCAGCAGGATCAGCTCGAAGGAGCGCAGCAGGCGGGCCTGGCCCTCGTCCTCGCCACTGGCGCCACGCCCGTGGGCGACCTGGCGCACCAGCGCCGGCGACAGCCCCATGTCCAGCAGCAGCAACCAGCTCTGCAGCACCGCGAAGAAACCGATCAGGCCGTAGGCCTCGGCCCCGAGGTGGCCGAGGTAGAACGGCTGGATCAGGATGCCGATGACGATGGCGTACGCCTGCCCTGCGTAATTGATCAGGGTGTTGCGGACCATCGACAGCGAGCGTGCGGTGCGCATGATCGTCCCCTTATACCGCGACGGCGACGCGGCCGCTTTCCAGCAGCAGCACTTCGATCACCGCGCGCTGTATCTCCTGGGGTAGACCCGGGTACAACGGCAGGCAGAGGATGCGCTGGCTCAGCGCACGGGACAGTACCTGCGGCTCCTGCGGGGCGAGGTAATCGAGGGTATCCAGCGACGGGTAGAAGTAGCGCCGCGGATTGACCCCGATCTCGTTCAGCGCGGTGCGCACGCGCAACACCTGGGCTTCGTCACGCAGGCCGATGGGGTAGTAGCTGTTGTTAAGGCGGGCGTAGCTCTCGCTGACCTGCAGGTCGTAGTAACCGCTGAGCGCGGCGGTGTAGCGAGCGGCAATCTCCTCGCGCTGGGCAAGGATGCTGTCGATTTCGTCGAGCACGCACAGGCCCATGGCGGCGGAGAACTCATTGAGCTTGGCGTTGATCCCCAGGCCGACGATCTGGTCGACGCCGGCGATGCCGAAGTTGCACATCAGGCGGATCTGCCTGGCCAGCTCGTCATCCGAGGTGACGATGGCGCCACCCTCGATGGTGTGGAACAGCTTGGTGGCGTGGAAGCTCAGGGTGGTGGCGTCACCCCAGGCCAGCACCGAGCGGTCGCGGTAGCGCGAACCGAAGGCGTGGGCGCCGTCGTAGATCACTTTCAACTGGTTGCGCTGGGCCACCGCCTGAATCTCCTCCACCGCACACGGATTACCAAACACGTGGGTGGCGACGATGGCGGTGGTATCCGGCGCAAGGCTGGCTTCGATGCGCGCAGGGTCGAGGTTCCAGGTCCGCGCGTCGATGTCGGCGAAGCGCGGGCGGATGCTCTCCCACTGCAGCGTGCTGCTGGTGGCAACGAAGCTGAAGGGGGTGGTGACGGCACTGCCGGTCACGCCCAGGGCCCGGTAGGCCACCTGCAGGGCGATGGTGCCGTTGTTAGTGAGAATCACATGGCGAACGCCGAAGTAGTCCTGCAGGCGCTCCTCCAGTTCCGTCGCGAAGGGGCCATGGTTGGTGATCCAGCCGGAGGCATAGATCTGTTCCACGTAGCCCTTGAACTTGTCCAGGTTGCCCAGGTACGTCTTGGTCACATTGATCACGGTCGCATCCCTCAGTGGATGGAAAGTCCGTTAGCTGGCGGATTCAGAAGCGGCGCATGTGCCGCTCAACCCAGCGCCGACAGCGCAAAGGGCGCATCGTCGATCCGGGTGTCCATGGGTTCCGCGGCTGCCGGCGCGCGACGCGCCAGGTGCTCCTGCAACGCCTCGATGACCCGGCCGCTGGCATCGTTGTGGAACTGCCAGACGCCGTAGATGCGGCTGTCGAAGGAGCGCTCGCTGCCCAGCATCGGGTTCGCCGCCAGGCCCGAGCCCAGGCCAAAGCTGTACAGGCCTGGAATCGGCTGGCCGGTGTGGTCACGCAGACAACCGGCGGCGTCGGAATCCAGCCCGCCCTTGCTCTCGCGCACCTGCAGCGGCTCGCCGTTGGCACGGCGCAGCGCCGGCAGGCACGGCTGGTAGCCGATGGCCTGGACGATCACGCCGTCCTCGCTGCAGCACTGCTCCAGGCGCTCGCGCACCGCCGGCGAACGGTCTTCCAGGCGCAGCAGCTCGACCTTCACCCGGGTGCCGCTGACCACGCCGTTGGAGAGCACGTCGGTGCCGACCTGGTGGGCGCGATAGCGCAGGCCGCCAGAGCGGTTGACCCGTCCGGATACCGGGCAGACATCCATGCCTTCGTCCACCACGTAGCCGGACGCCCGGGCTTCCTCGACGCTCTCGAAGAACAGGCGGATCGGCGCGCGGTGCAGCAGGGTGATCTGCTCCAGGCCCAGGCAATCCAGGGCACAGGCGAGGTTGTCGAGGATCGAGAAAGCGCTGTGCGAACCACCGACCACCGTGAAGCGGGTGCCCGGGGTCACCCGGTCGCCGAACAGCTCCACCAGCTCGGCCGGGTTCAGGCTCAGCAACGCATCGGAGGAGTAGACCGTGGGGCCGTCGTGGGACAGCTGCAGATCCTGCTCGGCCAGACTCCAGTTCAGGTATTCGCGGTTCTGCCGGCCACCCAGGTTCATCACCAGGGCGCCCGCGTCGATCTGCGCGGTGTGGGAGCCGCTGCGCAGTGCCAGTTGGAAGCTGCCGTCGTCCTGCGCAGTGATCTTCTCGATGCGCGTCCCCAGCGCCACTTCGACACCCAGGTGTTGGGTGACGTAACGCATGAAGAGCGTCGAGGCGTGCGCCAGCAACTCGCCCACCTGGGTGAGCATCGGCGCGCCGTGAGGATCGCCCTGCAGGGCGCGGAACGCCGGGGAATGCGCCAGCGGTGCGAAGATCGGCAACAACGCCGGGTCACGCAGGCAGTCGAGGAACACATCGCCCACCGAGTTGGCGGTGATGTGATAGTCCCCCAGCCGGCCACGGCCGACCGCCAATGCAGCATCCACGACCAGCAGACCCTCACGGGCGAGGCTCGCCAGCGCACCGGTCTTGTAGGCGTTGAACAGGAATCCCATGCCTGCTGGGCCGGCGCCGCCGACCACACAGGCATAGTTGGAACGAAGCGATTGCTCGGCCATCAGCCTTGACTCCCAGCGCGGCGTGGCGCGCGGCTCTCGTGATACCGGCACTGTCGGCCGGCAAGGTCGCGGCGCTCGCGCCGGAATTCCGTCACTCGCGGCGCAGCCGCTTCCGCACGCCCCTTCTTCGAGAAGGTCGCGGGAGCCAGTTCGGAATTGAAAGCGAACGCCTGCAGAAGAACTTCAGCAGCGGGCCGAAGTTGCTGTTTCAGGAATGAAACAAATAGCGTCTGGCGCGGCCCTGATTCAGCGGAAAGTTCATCTTTGTTACACCATGAAGTACCGGCACAACAAAATTTCGAACTAAGCGCCCGAGCCCGTCTAAACTTTTTATTAGCGCCATGAAGTTTGGCGCCAAACTTCCGCAGTCTCATAAGAGAAACACTTCCAGCGAGGGAAGCACTGCTCTTCTTCTTTGATAGGACGGTATTCGAAGTTCCGTCGTTATCCATTTTTCCAGCGGCCATCGTCACTCACTCCAGTCCAGGAGATGCTCTAAGCCGGGCCATTGGTAAATTTCGAAGACAAGGCTACCGCCCGAGTTCGAATGACCCGATTCGATTAACGACAATCAACTGTTCGTCCCTGGAGTGGCCGTTATTTTTCTCTGGGCAAAGCTACCGCCCTTCGGCCAAGTTCCGAAAATCTGGAAAAACAAAAGCAAAAATCCATCGCGCTTCCGCAGCGAGGTGCTGACGGAAGTTGTCAGGCAGCGATAGAAAGTGACAGGAAGAAGAGGTGGCAGAATCTTCCATGACACACTGCTCGTGCGACTGCTCCCTGAGGTGTCTCATCCAGACACCACACGATATTGCTATGTGAATAGTAATAGTGGGGGGGGTGAATGCATGTCAACGTAGGAAGCGATCCTACGTCAGGATTCCGACAAAAGGCAAATCATGCTTTTTAAGTCATTGATTTATAAGGCGCCATAAACATGTCACAGGCATTTTGACAGCATAAACATACAGCCGCGGATCTGCGACGAAGGTATTAGTCGAATGGCGTTAATGTCGCCGACGCGGCGTTCAGGAGTGTTTCATCCCTGAACTATGCGGTCCTTGCCAGTGCGCTTTGCCTGATACAGGGCCGCGTCGGAACGGCTGTAGAGCGCGGAAAGATTCTGGTCATCGGGCTGTAACAGAGTCAGCCCCTGGCTGATGGTGACGCTGAAGAAATGCTCGGCCTCGTTGAAGCGCAGGCGCTGGACTTCGCGTTGCAGGCGTTCGCCGATCTGCCGCGCCATGTTCTCGTCGCAACCAGGCAGAAGCACGGCGAACTCCTCGCCGCCGATACGCCCGAACAGGTCACCACGGCGCAACGCACCGGCCCCGCTCTGGGCAATACGCTGCAATACCACGTCGCCGACCTGGTGGCCGTATACGTCGTTGATCTTCTTGAAGTCGTCCACGTCCAGCAGCAGGAAGGCCAGCGGCGTGGAAGTGGCCTTGCAGTCGCGGAAGGCCTGCTCGGCACTGTCGAAGAAGTAGCGGCGGTTGCTGCTCTGGGTCAGCACGTCGGTGGTGGCCAGGCGGTGCAGCTCGGTCTCCAGGTGCTTCTTGTCGGTGATGTCCTCGGCGATACCGACGATCATCAGCGGCAGGCCGGCCTCGCTGTGCTGGCTGACGAAGCACTTGTCGCTGAGCCAGCGCACTTCGCCGTCAGCCCGCAGGATACGGTATTCGCGCTGCTCGATGGCGCCGCGTTCCAGCACTTCCTGCAGGGTGCTCTGGGCGTACTCCAGGTCATCGGGATAGATGCAGTTGCGCCACTCGTTGTAGTCCGCCAGGACCAGTGCTGCGGGACGACCGAAGATGCGCTCGTACGCCGGGCTGACATAAACCATGCGCTGGGCCTGCCAGTCGAAGGCCCAGAGTACCGAGTTCACGCTCGCCAGCAGCGCGCTGAAGAGCTGTTCGCGCTCTTTCAGGCGCGTCACCTCGGCGCGACTGTGCAGCAGTGCCAGCAAAGCCTCTTCCTGATCGGCCGGCAATTTATTCTCATCCATGTATCAGCATCCTCCCGCTCATTGACCGGGGCTATGACCGCAAACTACGCCAGGCTGCTGCAAATTAAACGAAAAGCCCGCCGAACGGCGGGCTTTTCTGAGACGCATCTCTCAACGTCCTAGGACGTTTCCGCTAATCAGACGGCAGGGCGCAGGGAGTAGGTCTTCAACTGCTCGGCGAACTCGCGCAGGGACTGGATGCCGCTGGCTTCCGCCTCGTGCACCCACTGCTTGATCGCGGCGAGCATGTCGTGGCCGTTGGCGCTGGTTTTCACCCAGATCTGCTGCAGGGCCAGGCGCTTCTCGTAGATCACCTGCAACGACTGGCTCTGCGCGAGCAGGTCCTGGATGCGCGCATGGTGACGGTCTTCCAGCAGGCTGGTTTCACGCGACAGCAGGCGCTTGGCGCGGCGGAACAGGTGGCGCACCGACTCGTCGGCCTTGGCCAGCTCCTGCTTCACCAGCGGGCCGATCACCAGTTTGCGGTACTGGGCCATGATCTGGAAACGGTTGTTGAGGATGGCCATGGCGGTGTCCATGTCCAGGTTGCCCTTGCCTTCGACGCGATGGGCGATGGGCGCCACGCGGGCGACCTTGGCCAGGCGCAGGAAGCAGAACACCTTGATCCAGGCCCAGCCCAGGTCGAACTCCCACTTCTTCACCGACAGCTTCGCCGAGTTCGGGTAGGTGTGGTGGTTGTTGTGCAGCTCTTCACCGCCGATCAGGATGCCCCAGGGCACCAGATTGGTAGCGGCGTCACGGCATTCGAAGTTGCGGTAGCCGACGGCGTGGCCCAGGCCGTTGATGACGCCGGCGGCCCACACGGGGATCCACATCATCTGCACGGCCCAGACGGTCATGCCGAGCACGCCGAACAGCGCGAGGTCGATGATCGCCATCAGCACGATGCCGCCAATGGGGTAGCGCGAGTAGACGTTGCGCTCGATCCAGTCTTCCGGGCAGTTCTTGCCGTAGATACGCAGGGTGTCGGCGTTCTCCGCCTCCTTGCGATACAGCTCGGCACCGGTGCGCAGCACGGTGCCCAGGCCCTTGTACACCGGGCTGTGCGGGTCGTCGGCGGTTTCGCACTTGGCGTGGTGCTTGCGGTGGATGGCGGTCCACTCACGGGTGTTCATGGCGGTGGTCATCCACAGCCAGAAACGGAAGAAATGCTGCAGCGCCGGATGCAGGTCGAGTGCCCGGTGTGCCGAATAGCGGTGCAGATAGACAGTGACGCTGACGATGGTGATATGCGTCAGGACCAGGGTGACTGCCACCAATTGCCACGGCGACAGGTCAAGGAAACCGTTGTACCACATAGGCGATACTGTACCTCGGAAGGGGTGTGGACTACGTCCTGCGGAACAGGGACAGCCCGCATTATCACCAAGCGGGTCCGGATTACCATCCGGTCTTTTAGATACGAACGCGGCCAAGTGGCCATCATTTATACTGCACAGCCAATAAATCCAACCCACTACCGCATGAATCCACGCCTCAGCGCCCTGCGCATCAGTTTCCTGTATCTGGTCGCCGCCACCCTCTGGGTCTGGCTGGGTGACCAATGGTTACAAAATGCCCTGCTCGAACCCGCATCGCTGGAACGGGCAATGGAGCTGAAGAAGGTCGGATTCCTCGCGATCACCTTCCTTGTGCTGTTCGTCCTGCTCTGGCGGCACTTCCGCAAGCAGCACGCCGCCTATACCGCGCTCGCCGACAAGGAACAGCGCCTGAGCCGCGCCTTCGCCGTGGTCGAGGACGGCGTCTGGGACTGGGACCTGGAAACCCAGCGCGTTCACTACTCCCCCGGCTACGCCAACCTGATCGGGCTGCCCGTGGAACACCTGAGCGATGACCTGCTGCTCTGGGAGAACCGCCTGCACCCGGACGACCGCGCGCGCATCCAGGCCCTCCACCAGGACTGCATCCAGGGACTGCGCACGCGCCTGGAGTGCGTCTACCGGATCCGCCATGGCGATGGCAGCTACCGCTGGGTACGCAGCAGCGGCCGCCTGACCCGCGCCGAAGATGGCCGCCCGCTGCGCCTGACCGGCGTCAACCGCGACATCACCCACCAGCGCAGCAACGAAGACCACCTGCGCCAGGCCGCTGCCGTGTTCGAGGCGACCCAGGAAGGCCTGCTGGTGACCGACGCACGCGGCGTGATCGTGCACACCAACCCATCCTTCTCGCGCATCACCGGCTACAACGCCGAGGACGTGCTCGGCGGCCAGCCGTCGCTGCTCAAGTCCGGCCGCCAGGACGATGCCTTCTACCAGCGCATGTGGACCGCCCTGCATGAGAATGGCGTGTGGAGCGGCGAGATCTGGAACCGCCGCAAGAGCGGCGAGGTGTACCCGCAGTGGCAGCACATCCGCGCCGTGCGTAATGACGAAGGCGAGCTGACCCACTACGTCGCGGTGTTCTCCGACCTCAGCAGCCTCAAGCGCTCGCAGCACGAACTGGACTTCCTCGCCCACCACGATCCGCTTACCGGCCTGCCCAACCGCCTGCTGCTGCGCGAGCGTATTGAACAGGCACTGGCCCGCGCCGAGCGCGAACAGGGCGGCGGCGCTCTGCTGAGCATCGATATCGACCACTTCAAGCACATCAACGACAGCCTCGGCCATAACATCGGCGACCTGCTGATCCGTGCCGTGGCCGAACGCCTGGAGCACTGCCTGGACGAGCGTTGCTCCCTGGCGCGCCTGGGTGGCGACGAGTTCGCCGTGGTCCTCGAAAGCCAGCAACCGCACCACGCCAGCAGCCTCGCCCAGCGCCTGCTGGAGGCGATGAGTGCGCCCTTCGAGATCAACGAGCAGATCATCTACATGTCGGTGAGCCTCGGCGTCAGCCTGTTCCCCGAAGACGCGCGCAACGTCGATCTCCTGCTGCAGCACGCTGATGCCGCGCTGTTCCAGGCCAAGGCCAGCGGGCGCAATCTCTACGCCTTCTATACCCCCGAGCTGACCGCGCGTGCGCGCTCCCACGTACAGGTGGAGTCGGCGCTGCGCCACGCGCTGGATCATGACGAGCTGCGCCTGTATTTCCAGCCGGTGCACGACCTGACCACGGGCCGCATGGTCGGCGTCGAGTCGCTGGTGCGCTGGCAGCATCCGCAGCAGGGCCTGATCGCGCCCAGCGAGTTCATCCCCGTCGCCGAGGAATGCGGACTGATCACCGCCATCGACACCTGGGTGCTGGACCAGGCCTGCCGGCAGATGCGCCAGTGGCTGGATGCGGGCATCGGCCTGGACTTCATCGCGGTCAATGTCTCCAGCCGGCTGTTCGGCCGCGGCGGTCTCGAAGAGCGCGTGGCCCTGGCCCTGGAGCAGAGCGGCCTGGAGCCGCATCACCTGGAGCTGGAAGTCACCGAAAGCGCGGTGATGGAAAACTTCGACCAGGCCCTGGAACTGCTCTGCCAACTGCGCCTGCTGGGCGTGCACCTGGCCATCGACGACTTCGGCACCGGTTATTCCTCGCTGATGCGCCTCAAGCGCATGCCGGTGCACAAGCTGAAGATCGACCAGGGCTTCGTCGCCGGCCTGCCGGACGAATCCGAGGACGCCGCCATCGCCTGCGCGGTGATTGCCCTGGGCCAGAGCATGGGCCTGCAGGTGGTCGCCGAGGGCATCGAGCGGCCGGACCAGGCCGCCTTCCTCCTCACCCACGCCTGCAATTTTGGCCAGGGGTACTGGTACGGCGCCCCGCAGCCGGCCGACATCCTGCTGCCACAACTGCCTCGCGGCACCGCGTGAATCCACGCTAAAAACTTTCGGATATATAAAAATTCTTAAACAGTATTTTTAAGAATATCCAGCTCCTGCCTAAGATGCGCTCACACCGCACGCGCCGTTGGTGAATCGGCCGGTGGTCAACCCATTAGGAGCAGATACCCATGAGCGCAACCCTCCGTAGCCTGGACGGCCAGGACGAAGCCAACATCCTGCGCGAAGTGCAGAGCGCCCTGCGTGGCCTGCGTTTCGGCGCCGTCGAGATCACCGTGCACAACGGCCAGGTCGTGCAGATCGAGCGCAAGGAAAAATTCCGCCTGCAGCAGAGCCCCGGCAAACCTGCCTGAGCCAACGCGCCCCGTTATCAAGGGGCATGACTGGACCACCGGAGCGTCGCCATGACCGCCCTGCCCCACCGGTACTGCAGCAGCCAGCCACGAATGCGTGACTGAGATCGCCCCCGAAAGACCCTGCCAAACAAACATAAAGAACTGCATTTTTTTCAGGAGCTGCACATGTCCATCCGCCGTTTCGCCCTGGCCGCCCTCGCCAGCGCCCTCATCGCCGGCCCCGTATCCGCCGCGACTCAACTGCTCAACGTTTCCTACGACCCGACCCGCGAGCTTTACCAGGCCTACAACGCCGCCTTCATCAAGCACTGGAAAGCCCAGGGCGGTGACGACCTGACCGTCCAGCAATCCCACGGTGGCTCGGGCAAGCAGGCCCGTGCCGTGATCGACGGCCTGAAGGCCGACGTGGTGACCCTGGCCCTGGCCGGCGACATCGACGAACTGAACAAGCTGGGCAAGCTGCTGCCCGCCGACTGGCAGGCCCGCCTGCCCGACAACAGCACACCCTATACCTCGACCATCGTGTTCCTGGTGCGCAAGGGCAACCCCAAGGGCATCAAGGACTGGGCCGACCTGACCAAGCAGGGCGTGGAAGTCATCACGCCGAACCCGAAGACCTCCGGCGGCGCCCGCTGGAACTTCCTGGCCGCCTGGGCCTGGGCGAAGAAGCAATACGGTAGCGACGAGAAGGCGCAAGCCTACGTGCAGGACCTGTACAAGCACGTTCCGGTTCTGGACACTGGCGCCCGCGGTTCGACCATCACCTTCGTCAACAACAACATTGGCGACGTGCTGCTGGCCTGGGAAAACGAAGCCTTCCTGGCCAAGAAGGAGCAGGGTGGCGAGAACTTCGAGATCGTCGTCCCGTCCGTGTCCATCCTGGCCGAGCCGCCGGTGGCCGTGGTCGACAAGACCGTCGACAAGAAAGGCACCCGCAAGGTCGCCGAGGAATACCTGAAGTACCTGTACAGCGAAGAAGGCCAGCGCATCGCCGCGCAGAACTTCTACCGCCCGCGTGATGCCAAGGTCGCCGCCGAGTTCGCCAACCAGTTCCCGAAACTCAACCTGGTGACCATCGACAAGGACTTCGGCGGCTGGAAAGAAGCCCAGCCCAAGTTCTTCAACGACGGCGGCATCTTCGACAAGATCTACCAGGCGCAGTGATGCGCCACCCGCCTGGCCTCGCGCCGGGCGGCCCGATCCACGCGGGCCGGTGCACAGCCCGCGTGGAAGGAAAACCCCCGCCCCATGGCGGGGGCTAAACGCGTTCAAGAGAAAGGACAGACAATGTCGCGACGCATCTCCCCGGTCATACCCGGCTTCGGGCTGACTCTGGGCTACACCCTGGTGTATCTCAGCCTGTTGGTGCTGATTCCGCTGGGGGCCATGTTCCTCAAGACGACCCAGCTTTCCTGGGATCAGTTCTGGGCCATCATCACCGCGCCGCGGGTCATCGCCGCGCTCAAGCTGAGCTTCGGCACCGCGCTGATCGCCGCCCTGATCAATGGTGTGATCGGCACCCTGCTGGCCTGGGTGCTGGTGCGCTACCGCTTCCCGGGACGCAAGATCATTGACGCGATGATCGACCTGCCCTTCGCCCTCCCCACCGCCGTCGCCGGTATCGCGCTCACCGCGCTGTACGCGCCCAACGGCCTGGTCGGCCGCTTCGCCACCGAGATCGGCCTGAAGATCGCCTACACCCCGCTGGGCATTACCCTGGCGCTGACCTTCGTGGTCCTGCCCTTCGTGGTGCGCACCGTGCAACCGGTACTGGCCGATATCCCGCGTGAAGTGGAAGAAGCCGCCGCCTGCCTGGGCGCCAAGCCGCTGCAGGTGTTCCGCCACGTGCTGCTGCCGGCGCTGCTGCCCGCCTGGCTGACCGGTTTCGCACTGGCCTTCGCTCGCGGCGTCGGCGAATACGGCTCGGTCATCTTCATCGCCGGCAACATGCCGATGAAGACCGAGATCCTGCCGCTGCTGATCATGGTCAAGCTGGACCAGTACGACTACACCGGCGCCACCGCCATCGGCGTGCTGATGCTGGTCGTCGCGTTTGTCCTGCTGCTGCTGATCAACCTGCTGCAACGCCGCATCGAAACGCCCTGAGGAGCGCGCCATGAGTACCGCAAGCCTTTCCGCCGCGGCCGCTGCCAACGCTGCTCGCCGGGGTAATGTCTGGGGCCGCCGCGCCCTGATCGCGCTGGCCTGGCTGGCCTTCGCCCTGTTCCTGCTGCTGCCGCTGTTCGTGGTGCTGAGCGAGGCGCTGAAGCAGGGCTTCGGCACCTTCTTCGAGGCCATCCTGGAGCCCGATGCGCTGGCCGCGCTGAAGTTGACGCTGATCGCCGTGGGCATCTCGGTGCCGCTGAACCTGGTGTTCGGCGTCGCCGCCGCCTGGTGCGTGACCAAGTTCGAGTTTCCCGGCAAGAGCATCCTGGTGACCCTGATCGACCTGCCGTTCTCGGTCTCCCCGGTGATCGCCGGCCTGATCTACGTGCTGCTGTTCGGCGCCCAGGGCTACTTCGGCGAGTGGCTGTCGGACCACGACATCCAGATCGTCTTCGCCGTGCCCGGCATCGTCCTGGCCACCCTCTTCGTCACCTTCCCCTTCGTCGCCCGCGAACTGATCCCGCTGATGCAGGAACAGGGCACCCAGGAGGAAGAGGCCGCGCGCCTGCTCGGCGCCAACGGTTGGCAGATGTTCTGGCACGTGACTCTGCCAAACATCAAATGGGGTCTGATCTACGGCGTGGTGCTGTGTACCGCGCGGGCCATGGGCGAGTTCGGCGCGGTGTCGGTGGTGTCCGGCCACATCCGCGGCGTCACCAACACCCTGCCGCTGCACGTCGAAATCCTCTACAACGAATACAACCACGTCGCCGCTTTCAGCGTCGCCACCCTGCTGCTGCTGATGGCCCTGGTCATCCTGCTGCTCAAGCAGTGGAGCGAGTCGCGCCTGTCCCGCACCAAAGTCAAAGCTGACGATGAATAAGTGAGAGCCACGCCATGAGCATCGAGATCCGTAACGTCAGCAAGAACTTCAACGCCTTCAAGGCGCTGAACGACATCAACCTCGACATCCACAGCGGCGAACTGGTCGCCCTGCTCGGCCCGTCCGGCTGCGGCAAGACCACCCTGCTGCGCATCATCGCCGGCCT